>JAQIBK010000008.1 GCA_027859125.1 Actinomycetota bacterium
CATGTTCACTGTAGCCACTCATCTGACAGTAGGCGTCGTTTGTCTGCAACAGACACCCATCGGAGCCAATCAGCCAGAAACCGTCCATGGCCGTCTGGAGAACGACTTTCTGCCGGCTCTCGCTCTTCTTCAGAGCAATCTCCGCTTGCTTGCGCTCGGTAATGTCCGAGACCAAGACAGCGACCTGCCCTGGTATCGGGGAATACGCTAGTGCCTCGAAGTGTCTGCCCGGCCCACCCACGTCGCCCTCGAATCGGGACACAATACCTGTCATCGCAACTGCCTTGTAACGCTCGATCCAAAGCGGCCCGAGTTCCGGCGAGACCTCCCGTATCGTACGCCCAATGAGATCTTCTACCTTGAGTCCGGTTAATGCCGCAAAAGCAGGGTTTGCGTCCAAGAACCGATAGTCGCACGGCTTGCCGTCGTCATCCAAGATGATCTCGTGAACCGCAAACCCCTCGACCATGCTGTCAAGCAACAACTGATTGCGCTCAGCGCTCTCGGCGAGTCTGCGAGTGCTAGCCATATTCGCCAGCGCCGAGTAGCAGTGGTGGATGAAGGACTCAATCACATCGGTCGGCAAGACAACATCAGGTGATCTTACAAAGATATGCACGTTGCCGAACGCGTTGCTTCCGTTGGCAATCCCGATGGTGAACACGTCGGTGATACCGAACACCTTGGCGGCGGTCTGCACGGTCGCACGCGGCACCTCGGACGACGCGAACTCCACGAACCCTCCCGGAATCCGCGTGAGTGTACCGGAAAGCCACTCATCCCAGTAGGCAGAGACGACGGCCGACCGCTTGCCGATGAGGTCAAACCCAGCGAGGGTAGCAGCCTTCACAAGCAAAGACGCGTCCAATCCAGCGACCTTACGCGTGACAAGCCACTCCAAGTCGGGCGTGATCTCGTTGACGATGGCCACCGTACCCGGTGCGATATTCGCTATGAAGTAGGCTATGACCTCGTAGACATCATCATCGTTCCGACACCCGAGGAGGGCCATCGCTGCATCGGCGAAATGCCTATCTGCAAATGACATACCTATAGGATCTTCGGCTGGCCTAGGCTCTTGTCGCTTCCTTGGTTCGGATTCGCTCATGGATTCCCTGCCCGCATGTCAGATTCAGCTTGACTCTGCAACCATGGTAGCAAGAACAGACAGCAAACAGTTGCAGCAAAGGCCAAGTACAGAACTGGAAGATGCTCTGCGCACGCTTCAGCCCGAGGTTCCGGACGAGCCCAGAAAGGGCAAGGCGCCGAACGCTCCTTTGAAGCAGTGCGGCATATCCCCGAAACTGACCCCGTCTTGCAAGGCTGAACTGGAGTTGGAGTTGCCCCGTTTCCGTTGATATCTCTAGTTAGGATGTGGCGGCTTGTAGCCGCTGCTCCTCCAGTCTCTTCTCGAACTCCGCCGGTGACCCGTATGGGACCCGCAATCGCCCGGAAACGGCCAGATTCGACTCATATGGTAGAGCATCGGCAACCGGCGCTCTCACGGTTGCGAAGTGAAGCCGAAGGCTGAACAGCAGGATGAAATCCCAGCTCACGACGTAAGAAAGCCCCACCGGGTTCAGTGGGGCTTTCATAAAGACGTGGTGGCCAGAGACGGACTTGAACCGCCAACACGCGGGCCCTCAATCCTCGAACTGTTGCAGGTAGGGCCGACGATTCGGGTGCTGGTGTCACGTATATGTCACGAACATTGCCGTCGCGCGGCGCAGTCCCTACTTGTGAGAGTCGTCCGCCAACTGGATGGGTAGACCAAGCGCGAACTCCGAGCCGGAACCCGGCGTGCTCGTGACGGTGAGCTCCCCGCCAAGGAGACCTGCGAGTCTTCTCGAGATAGACAGGCCCAATCCCGTTCCCTGCGGTTTGGCCTCATCCTCAAAGGGGATCTGTACGAACTCACTGAATATGCTCTCAAGCGCGTCTTTCTCGATGCCGACGCCCGTGTCGATCACCCTTATGAACATCGCCTTCTCTCCGGCACAGTCGATCCGACACTCCACGCTGCCCTCCCTCGTGAACTTGACGGCGTTGCTCAGCAGGTTGAGTACGATCTGAGTGAGCTTGTCCTGATCCACCATCACCTGTCCGCAATAGGAGCATCCCTTCGCGCACGAGATGAAACGAAGCTCGATACCCTTCTCTTCAGCCTGTGGACGCACTTGTTCGACCGCATCACTGCAAATCTGGTTGACGTTCGTCTTGTGTAGTTCGACCCTGATCGCCTCTGCCTCGATCTTTGACAGGTCGAGGACGTCGTTCACGAGCGACAGCAACCGTCTGCCGGACGCCCTGATCATCGCGAGCTGTCGCTGTTGTTCGTCGCTGACCTCTCCCGCCATCCCGTCGAGCATGATGCCTGAGAAACCGATGATCGAATTCAGCGGCGTGCGAAGCTCGTGACTCATCGATGCAATGAACTCACTCTTGGCCTTGTTCGCCTGGACGGCTTCATCTGTGCGCTGCTCAACGAGGATCTCGAGGCTCTCACTGAACCTCCGCAACTCCAGCTCTGCTGTCTTGCGCTCGGTGATGTCCTGAATGACGCCGAACATCGAGAGGGGCTGACCATCTTCGCCGTACTCCAGGCTGCCAAGCCCATGTACCCAGCGTTCAGCCCCATCCCGTTGACGAACAACCCGATACTCAATGTCGAACGGGTGTCCCTTCCCAAGCACTTCCTCGGTGAAGTAGCGGGTGAGCTGCTCCCGTTCATCGGGATGCACTGCCTGCAGCCACGCCGCAAAGTCGCCTCCCGGCTCAACCACACCGAGCACGTCGTAGAGCGACGGAGAACCATACCAGTGATCCGAAGGGATTTCGAAGATGTAGTGGCCGAGCTGCGCGACACGCTGTGATTCGCTCAACCACTGCTCAGTGACGCGCAACGCCTCTTCTGTCTCAATACGCTCGGCGATCGCGCGCGCCTGTTGGACGTTCTGGTAGGCCGCCTTTGATAGTTGGGATGCCAGCAAGAACAGCGCCTCGGCGATTCGCTCGAATCGCTCCCTTGGCATGGCCGGCACCTCGCGAAACGCCTCAACCATCGCCTGCTCGTTCGCGCCGATCTCCCGAGCATACTCGGCAATGTGATCCTCAGACTGAGTGCTGTCACGCACCTGGCCAACGAGCCAGTTTGCGACATGTCGACCTCCAACCGTGATGGCGGCTCCCGCATCCCAGAGCCCCCCACTCATGCATGGCTGAATTGTTGGGCCTGCAATGCAGACGCGACCCAACTCAGCGTCCGACTCCTTGCAATTGGCCCGACCCTTCTCTGTTCCACGGATCAACTCGCTGCACAATCTGCAGAAGTTGCTCGGCTTTGTGATCGGCGTACCGTCGGCCTGTGTGATCATGGATGCGACTTGTGTTGCGGTGGAGAAGGCGTCCTGAAGGCGCTGGATATCTTCGAGATCGAACATATCTTCGAAATCCACACCGGCATCATCTACGAGCGGCCCGGTCAGGGTGACGAGGCGCTCGTTCAAGGCCCTCTCTGCTTCCTTGCGCCGCGTGATGTCTCTCACGAATACCCAGAACCGCTCACCAATGTCAGCTAGATACCGAACGCTGATTTCAACATCGAATGTAGTGCCATCCTTGCGCCGATGCACCGACTCGAAACGGTCTCCGCCGTGCTCCATCACGAACCGCAAATGCTCGATGGTGTCGGCGGCTGCCTCGACGGTCTCCACGTCGGATACCGTCATGCCTAGCAGTTCATCGCAGGTGTAGCCGCTCATCTGGCTGTACGCCTCGTTGACCTCCAGCAGGTGGCCGTCCGGATCAACCAACCAGAATCCGTCCATAGCGGCCTGGAGGATGGTCCTGTGCTGCTTCTCACTCTCGACAACGACAAGCTCGGCATTCCTGCGTTCTGTGACGTCGGTGTGCGTGCCAAGTACCCGAACGGCCTGACCGTTCTCATCTCTCTCCATCACACGCCCGATCGAGAGCACCCATACCCATTCACCGGAGACGTGACGAATCCGATACTCGGTACGATACTCATCGATATCGCCACGCGTATACGCCTCTACAAGACCGAGCACCCTCGCGGCGTAGTCAGGGTGAATTCGGCTCCCGAATGTAGAAAGGTCAAAGGTGCCCGCCGAGGAATCCTCCCCGATCATCGAGAGGTACTCGGGGGTGACGGCTGCGACACCGGTCCGCAGGTCGAGATCGTACATCCCCTGATTGGCCGCAGAGAGCGCCAACCTGAGCCGCTCCTCGCTCACCCGCAGCGCATCGTCGGCAATCAGGCCCTCGGTGTCCTTGGCCTGTTCTCCATGCGGAGAGTGCCCTGGCATTAGAATTCCTCCATAGGATTGCCGGAAACGCTTCGTGTCTAGCGCGACCTCCACTGTCAGAATAATCGTACCCTGCAAGGATTCTACCAAGCGGGTGACAGCTAGTCAGCGACGCAAGTGGAAGTGGCCGAGGTAATTCACGTCGTCGCAATTGTCGAACACTTGCTGACCGCCGCTCGGCAACAACTCCTTGCGCTCGCCAGCAGTCAATTCGGACACGTCTGCAAGCGCATCGATCAACACATAAGAAGGCCCCGCCGGAATCGGCAGGGCCTTCGTCATTGCTGTGGTGGCCAGAGACGGACTTGAACCGCCGACACGCGGGCTTTCAATCCTGGAAGTGTTGCGGGTCAGGCCAGCGAAGGGAGGGCCGGTGTCACGTCGTCACGCAGCGCAGCCCCTACTCGTGAGAATCGTCAGCGAAATGCAGGGGCAGCCCGAGCGTGAACTCCGAACCGGAACCCGGCGCACTCTTGGCGGTAAGCTCCCCACCAAGGAGATGTGCAAGCTTTCGCGAGATGGGCAGGCCCAGTCCCGTCCCCTGCGGTTTGGCTTCATCTTCCAGGGTGATCTGTTCGAACTCACCGAATATGCTCTCGTGGCAGTCTTCATTGATGCCGACCCCCGTGTCGGTCACCCTTAAGAACATCGTCTTGACACCGGCGCACTCAACCCGGCACTCCACGCTTCCGGACTCCGTGAACTTGACCGCGTTGCTCAGCAGGTTGAGTACGATCTGTGTGAGCTTAGCTCGATCTATCATCACAAGGCCGCGATGAGAACACTCTTTTGCGCACGGGCTGAATAGGAGTTCTACGCCCTTCTCGTCAGCCTGAGGGCGCACTTGCTCG
>JAQIBK010000063.1 GCA_027859125.1 Actinomycetota bacterium
ACGTGTGAGCTTTGTGTATTCATCGGGCTGTGTCAGGAGGTGCGAGCATGAGGCCGACCCCCAATCCGGAGCAAAAGAGGGCGATAGAATGGGGGGAGGGCGACCTTGCCATCTCAGCGGGGGCCGGGTCTGGCAAGACAGCCGTTCTTGCACTGCGGGTCGCGCGGGCTGTCACACAAGGAATCAGCCGCCGCGGACCGTTGGATATGGCTGGCGTCGCGGCGATCACATACACCAAGAAGGCTGCAGGGGAACTCGCAGAGAGAGTCCGGCGCGAGCTCATGCTCGATGGCAGAGTTGATGAGGCCCGCCGGATCGACGAGGCTTGGATCTCGACGATCGACGGATTGTGCGGCCGCATTCTGCGACGTTATGCGTTGGACGTGGGTGTGGATCCGCGGTATAGAGCGGCATCAGTGGTCGAAGCAGGGATTCTCTCGGGCGAAGTGCTTGATGTTCTTGAAGCTGAGGCTCATGCACAAGGCGGGGCCATCGCAGACCTCTTTGACCAATACGAACTGGATGCCCTCAGAGAAGCCACACAGGATGCGTACGGGCGTCTACGGGCCATGGGCGCAACTGTGGACCAGATAGATGTCGCAGGGGCGGATACGTCCATAGGTGAAGCGCTCTCCGGGTGGGCGAGCTCGCTCGATGTGCTTCTTTCCGCCATCGATGAAGCGGGCTGCTCGGGTGTGACCCGCGAGGCCAATAGTGCGATGGCCCAGGCTGCTCAAGAACTCGTGGTCACGGCACAGCGAGCAAGCGGCTTCGATCAGGCGATCATGCTGAGAGACGGGCTCGCTGCGTTCAAACCCAGTGCCAGCGCCGATGCGGATGCAGTCAAACACACGAGGGCTGAAGGAGAGAGACTGTCGGCCGCGGTCAACGGCTTGATCATGCAGCCGGTCGCTGAGGCTTTCCTTGAGCTTCTAGGTCGGTACGAGTCGGCCTACGGAGAAGCCAAGCGTGATGCAGGAGTGCTGGACTTCTCAGACGTAGTCACACACACCGCCCGCCTGTTGGCCGAGGACAACGGGGTGGCGGAATCCCTCAGAGCCGATCTGGGCCTCGTTATGGTCGATGAGTTCCAAGACACGAACGAACTCAGGCTCAGGGCCATCGAGCCGCTGAGCCGGGACGACCTTTGCATCGTTGGTGATGACAAGCAGTCAATCTACCGTTTCCAGTTCGCGGACGTTGAGGTATTCCGTCGGATGAGAGAGCGAATCGGAGAGACGGTAGAGCTGGACCAGAACTATCGTTCAAGGCTCGACATCCTTGAATTCGTCAACAAGGTGTTCAGCGCTCCCGAGTTCTTCGGGTCGGATCTTCTCAAACTCAGGGCGGCGAGAACCACGCCGGATATCGTCCCCTGGCCCGAATCGGATCCTCGAGTCGAGACGATCGAGGTTGAGTGCGGTGACGAGTGGGATGAGGGGCCACGTGTAGCGGAGGCAGCAGCAGCAGCATCGCGAGCTTCCGAGTTGGTGAAGCAGGGGATTCGGCCCGACGACATCGTCGTACTGTTGAGCGGAATGACTCAGGCACGCGAGTACGCGTCCGCTCTGCGAGTGCGC
Organism: Actinomycetota bacterium; assembly: GCA_027859125.1. Lineage (GTDB taxonomy): Bacteria > Actinomycetota > Coriobacteriia > Anaerosomatales > UBA3086 > UBA3086. Next base: position 1,581 of record JAQIBK010000063.1, read on the forward strand.
GGTGTTGAAGCGCACGTCGCCTCCGGTGAGAGCCTCTCGGACTCACCGGCAGTGGCCCACATCCGCTCATTCCTGCGTGTATTGGTGCTCGCGTCTGACGACCAGGCCATGATCGACGTTCTTGCGGGCCCCTTGATGGGTGTGTCTCCCGATGGGTTGATCGCACTGCACGAAAGAGGACGAAAGAGCATCTTCGATGCGGTCATCGATGTCGTGAGTCAACTGTCGGGAGGGGATAACCTTCGAGGGTGGAGCGAGAGCGACCGGGCTGCGATCGTGAGATTCGCTCAGGTTCACGAGACGCTCGCTGCGACCGCTTCGCGGAAACCGGTCGCACAGGTGATCCAGGAGACATGTGAGCTCACTGACTACGACCTCGTCCTGGCGATCAAGGGGAGTGAGGGTGAGCATGAGTGGGCGCAGGTACTTCGTCTCAAGCGACTCGCAACACAGTGGCAAGAGAGCGGATGTGGGGGAGTGGGGGGCTTTCTCGAACATCTGAGCGCCATGGAGCGCTACGGCGAGAAGGAGCCGGCTGGTCCATCGGCGACCACTGACGAAGCGGTGCGAATCATGAGCATCCACTCCGCCAAAGGTCTTCAATTCCCAGTTGTCATCGTTGGCAGGCTTGGCAGTGGGCTGGTGCACGCTCGCTCAAAGGACATCGTCTTGGAGAGGGTCGACGACCGTCCGACGTTGGCGATGGTTCCGGCAAGAACAGGAGATGGTGACGGTGGCGCGCGCACGGCCGCGGTCCAACATGTTCGCGACACAGTGAAAGGGCTCGATCGCGACGAGGCGCTGCGTCTCCTATACGTCGCGTTCACCCGAGCCGAGGACGCGCTCATACTCGTAGGGGCCAAGGTGCGGAACAAGAAGGGACTTTCTAGTCAGAACGGTCTCGGCCTCGTGCTCACTGCCCTGGGCGATCCTGAGCCGAGGACCTCGGGGGCGGGAGGCGGCGGAGTCAGGGTTTCGCGTGTTTCGACAGACACACTCGAGGGCGCTTCGTCACATGAACCTGTAGCGCCAGCCCAGGACCTCGATGTGGAGCAGGCGACGATTCGTCACGAAGAATCCCAGTTCATATGCGCGGCACAGGAATCGGAGTTCACGGGCTGGCGTCCTGTGAGCGTGTCGTATTCGTCGTTGCAGCAGTACGATGACTGCCCGTTCAGCTTCTACGCGGATCGCGTTCTTGGCCTCCGTAGGCTGCAGTCAATCTCCACGGAGGGAGTGCAGGCGACAGACGTCGGCTCGGCTGTTCATGAGGTCTTGGAGCATCTTCCCAGCCCTGATTCAGAGGCGTTGCTGGAGGCGGCGGCGGGGCGTCATCGGCTGAGCGAGGAGGGTGAGGCAAGGTTGCGCTTGGCCGTCGCTGCTTTCGAAGCTTCGCCGTTCGCGACCCGACTCGAAGGCGCTGATCGCGTCATACGTGAGGCCAGGATAGCCGTGATCCTGGGGAAGACGGATCTCGTCGGCAGTATTGACGCTGTGGCTTGGGAGGGCGATCGGATTCTTGTGATCGACTACAAGACGGGCCAGGATCGGCTGCTCTCTCGTTCGAAGGAACGAATCGGTCACTATCGCCTGCAAGGGGAGTGTTATGCGCTAGCTGCATTCGCAGCGGGTGCGAAGACCGTGGAGGTCCGATTCGTCTTTCTGGAGCAAGGAGCCGACAGTATCAGGTTCGATTTCGTACACGGGCAGAGCGAAGACGTAAGGGAGACCATACAGAGCAGGATCGACGCGATGATGATGGGCACATTCCCCCCACTCAAGGAGTACGACGCTCACTTGTGTGGTAGGTGCTCAGCGCATGGATCGCCCTGCAGCGTGACTCCCTCACATTGAGGTCTTGACGCTACTCGGCCTCGATGCGCTGCTTGAGCTGACCGCATGCGGCTTCGATGTCGGAACCGCGTTCGGTCCGAATGCTCGCTTCGACGCCCACGGTGGCCAAGCGTGACACGAATTCACGAGCCCTGGCGGGGCCGCTTCGGGAGAGACCGACGCCCGCCACTGTGTTCACGGGAATCAGGTTCACGTGCACCAAGAGCCCGCTGGCGAAATCCATGAGCGCCTGCAGTTCGGACTCGGTGTCGTTCACTCCGGCGATCATTGCGTACTCAAGACTTGGGCGTCTGCCGGTCTTTGTCGCATACGCCTCCAGGGTGTTCCTGAGCTCGGGGAGCAGCGCGCCTTTGACGCCGGGCATGAGCTTGTCGCGGGTGTTCTGTACCGCGGAATGAAGGGACACCGCCAACGTGAACTGTTCCGGCTCGTTGGAGAGCCGGGCGACCCCGTTCAGGATCCCGCAGGTCGATACGGTGAGGTGTCGAGCGCCAATACCCAAACCGTCCGACGAATTCATGATGCGCACCGCACCGAGAGTCGCATCATAGTTCGCGAAGGGCTCGCCTTGGCCCATTGCCACGGCGTTCGTCACACGGATGCCGAAGTCCTCGCCCACAAGTCGTACTTGATCGACCATCTCTCCCGCTGTCAGGTTCCGCACGAAGCCCCCAATGCCGGTAGCGCAGAAGGAGCAACCCATCGCGCATCCGACCTGGGTTGAGAAACATACGGTGAGACGGTCTCTTGTTGGCAGTCCTACAGACTCCACAGCCTCGCCGTCGGAGAACCGGAACAGATACTTGCGCGTCCCGTCCAGGGCAGAGACCCTCCGAGTCTTCACCGTGGGAGTGGTGAGTGGAGCCTTGGCTGCCAGGTTGTCCCGCAACTGGGCGGGGAGGTCGGTCATCTCGTCATAGCAGGTGGCGCCGTGAGCGTAGAGCCAACGGGCGACCTGTTTGGCGCGATAGCGGGGCTCCCCGATCGAGTCGAGGAGCCCCGCCAGACCATCGAGATCGTATGACTTGATTTCGGCCATTAGTGCTCTCGGTCGGAGTTGCTAGTGGTCCCGCATTTCCTTGAGCCCGGCGCGATAACCCTCGCGGTGCTCTTGTTCGAAGCGGCCAACAGCGCGGAAGTACTGCGCGATCTCATCAAAACCCTCATCCTCCGCGGTGGCGGCGAAGTCAGGGTACATGGTCTCACACTCGTAGTCCTCACCGCTTGCGGCCTTCTCGACGTTCTCGGTGGTCGATCCGTAGCCCCCCATGTATGCCAGATGGCCCAGCGCATGGGCTGTTTCCTCGGCAGCGGCACGATCGAACGCCTTGAGAACAGACTCGGGAGCTCCCTCGAGTTCCGCTATGCGACGGAACAAAGTGTAGATCCTATTCGCCTGCGACTCGCCGGCGAACGCGGCAGTGAGGTTCTCAAGTGTCTTGGTGCCGGTCAGATCGCCTGGGCCGTCATAGTCGACGAAGGCGCTCTTGGGCGCGCCGCACACGGGGCAGTGCTCCGGCGCCGGGCCGACGTGGAAGTAGCCGCATCCTTTGCAGCGGTATCCCTGGATCATTCGGTGACTCCTCTCTTCCTGACATTGAGTCGGGTCGTCCCTTAGGATAGTGGTAAAGAATGTATACCCTCCCGGGGGCCGATTGTTGTTCCGGTCCGTGCGTGTGGCCGAATTCCGGGGACATTCGTGCCCGGAGGGCTTCCGTAGGGTAAAAGATACCAACTGGGGCAACTTCTCGTCCCTGCCAAGATCGGTAGGTACGGATTCTCGGCGGATACGCCGAGGACAAGAGGGAGGCTTCTTTGACTCTGGGACGGTATCTCTCAAGGACGATCGTTCTCGCGACCCTCATGGCGGTCATTGTGGCGATGATAGCGGCGCCAGCGCTCGCATTACCGAGTATCTCATCAGATGCGTTTCTGGCGGTCGAAGGCTGTGGCTGCCACTCCGGATTCATTGAGACTTGGCGCGATTCAATGCATGCCAAGGCGCTCACGGATCCGCTGTACCAGTACAAACTCGATGAGGCCAAAGCCGCCACAGACGGAGCGCTCGGACCGTATTGCGAGGCATGTCATGCCCCGGTCGCAGTCATGGCGGGAGAAATGATGGAGGGGGCGACACTCTCACCGCAAGGTGGCGAGGGCGTCGCCTGTGACTTCTGCCACCAGGTCACGGGGCGCACGGACCCTATCGGGAACACATCCGTCGTGATCACACCCGATGGTGTCAAGCGTGCCCAATGGGACAATGCGAGGTCGCCCGTTCACGAAACGGAGTACTCGCCATTCCACGAGACCGCTGAATTCTGCGGCTCGTGCCATAACGTGAACCACCCAGTGAACGGTCTTGCACTGGAATCAACCTATACCGAGTGGAAGAACGGTCCGTACGCCGCAGATGGGATCGTGTGTCAGGATTGCCATATGACTCCGGGTCCCGGTGTGACCAAACCCAATCCCGGGGTTGCCGCTGGCGGAGGACCCCAGCGTGACCACGTGTACACCATGACGTTCGCAGGGGGCAATGTTGCACTTGGTGACTCGGCTCTCGCTGAGGAGAGACTCCAGGCAGCGGCCGAGCTCGAGCTCAATGCACCAACGATCGTTGAAAAGGGGCAGAGCGCCGAAGTCACCGTCAAGATCACCAATGTTGGGGCGGGACATTACTTGCCAACAGGCCTCACCGAGGTACGGCAGATGTGGCTCGAGGTGGTTGCGACCACGACGGACGGGGAGCAGGCGATCGTCGGCAGACATGACTTCGGCTCGATTCTGCAGGATTCGGAAGGGCGTTCCCCGGTCGAACCCTGGGAGGCAGTCAGTTTCGCGGTCGACGATCGCATACCACCCAAGGAGAGCGTCGAGGACGCATTCGAGCTCACAATGCCCGAGTCTGGAGAAGTGGAGCTCTCAGCAGTGCTCTACTACCGTTCGGCATCCGAGGAGATGGCCGATGCCGCAGGGGTGGAGGTACCGACCACGACCATGGCTTCGGTGTCCCAGGCGATCTACGGCTCCCAAGACATAGCCGATGAGGCCAACACGGATTCCAACGGAGGATCTGGGAGCAGCACGATGCTGTTGGTGTTCGCCGTCGGAGGGCTTGTGCTGGCCGGGCTCCTGTTGGTGCTCATTGTTTCTCGGCGGCGCAGCAGAGCCTCGTGATTCCTTCTGCCTGCCATGTTCTTCTGTGGTGGGGATTCCAGAAGAAAAGGGGAAGGGGTCCCGGCCTTCTGGCCGAGGCCCCTTGGTCTCACTTCATTTCAGAAGTCGTTCCGACGCAACTCGTCATCACTCTTGGGCGGGAGTGGTCTCCTCTGATTCGGGCGCGGTCTCGATGTTGAGGTCGTCCGGCTTATCGCCGACGGTCATCTCGAGATCCATGTACTCATCTCCTCGGTAGAGACCGACAACCACCACGTCACCCACGGCGGTTCGTCGGACCTCCAAGATGAGGTCATCCATGGAGCGAATTCGTGATTCGTCGAGTGAGACGATGATGTCCCCGGGCTCAATGCCCGCCTTCACAGCGTTCGTTCCCGGCGTCAGCTCGATCACCAAGGCCCCTTCGTCAGAGGCATAGCCTTCTTGTTGTGCCTCTGCGGCGGTCACATCTCGGCCCACCACTCCCAGGAATGGGTGCCGAACAGAACCTGCATCTATGAGATCTCCTGCGACGCGCACCGCACGGTTGACCGGTACGGCGAAGCCGATGCCCCCACTCGAGCCATCGCCAGAGTAGATGGCGGTGTTGATTCCAATGAGCCTGCCTCGGCGGTCAACGAGTGCGCCGCCGGAGTTGCCCGGATTGATGGCCGCGTCGGTCTGGATGACGTCGACCAGGGGATAGATGCCCTCTGCGGCGGCCAAGCCGTTCGGGAGGGAGCGGCCAAGGGCCGATATGACGCCACTCGTTATCGAGTGGTCGAGCCCATAGGGCGAGCCGACGGCGACGACCAACTGACCAACGAGCAACTCATCAGAGTTGCCCAGATCAACGACAGGAAGCGACGCTTCCACCTTGATCACTGCGATATCCGTGTCAGGATCAGTACCGATGAGCTCGGCCACATAAGGTTCTTGATCCACGCCGCGCACGACGATCGAGGATGTCCCGGCCACAACATGATCGTTGGTGATGATGTAGGTCCCGCCGTCCTCTGTGCGCATGAATGCGACACCCGACCCGTTGCCTTGGAACGGAACGCCAGGGTGGCCTTCGGGGAGAGCCTCTGAATCGGTGGCGGTTGCACCCGACACGTCAATATTGACCACGGCCTCTACAGCAGCGGCAGCGGCAGCTGAGACGGGTTCGTTGGTCTCTGAGGGGAGAACCCGTACGTTCTGTGGTCCAATGGCACCTGAATTGGAGTCGCCTTGAGTCGCCAGCCATCCGCCAGCGAATCCGGCAGCTCCGCCAGCGATCGCTCCCACGATCAACGCGGTGAAGAGGGCCACTCCTATCGCGGCCCCTCGTCCCCCGGGGGCAGGGGGCAGGGGTTCAGGTGTTGCTGGAACATGAGGTGCAGTATCCGGTGCGACGTAGGGTGCAGGGGTCGGCTCGGGGCCGGGGTTTTCGATAGGGTTGTTCTCGTCCATGTTTCACCTCTTGTGAGTGCGTGGACCGCGGTTCGGCGGCATCAGCATCTTACCCCCGTGCCGACACGCCAGAACCGTCCTGTGGCCGAAATGCACGGAAACACCACAATAACTAGGCAGCAGCGCCGTTACAGCGAAGGTGCGGTTGTTCGGTGTCCACATGCTCGCGTATCCTTCACAGAGCGGGGAGAGATGTCCTGGAAGAAACCGGCGAAGCGGGCGTGAGAGTGACAACGGAAGAAAGCATTCAAGTAAGCACTCCATGGGCCCCGTTCGCGCTCTATGGTGCCGCATGGTTGGTGTTCGCGGTAACAACGGTTGTGCTTCTTGGTGACACGCCTCCCGGTTCCACGGTTGTGGCTCAGGCCGAGTACCCCGGAGTGCTGATAGCGGCTCTGGTGCTGGCCATTACAGGACCGTTTCTCGGTTTCGTTGTTTGGGGCACGGTTTGGTATCAATCGTCAAAGAGACGAGGCAGCTCTCTCTTCTCCTCGGCGATGCTGCGTGCGGCCGTCGTCATGGCGTTAGGTGTTGCCGTATGGTGGGCGGCCCTGACATATGTTGATGCAGTCAGACTCGGTCGCATGTAGCGGCCATTCTGTGAAGGGATCACTCGTGGCATTTGAGAACGTCATCGTTCCAGCCGGAACGAAAGTGGTAGTGCTGATGGGAGGAGACTCTGCAGAGCGAGAGGTCTCTCTCAACACGGGCGCTCAGGTTGCCGAGGCCCTCTCAAGTCAAGGACTCGAAGTCACAACGGTAGATGCTTCAGAATCCGACTTCATCGCTTCGATCCAGGGTGCGAGCCCGGATGCGGTGTTCGTGTGTCTGCATGGGCGCGACGGCGAGGACGGGACGGTGCAGGGGCTGCTCGAGCTTCTAGATATCCCTTACGTCGGATCCGGGGTGCTCGCAAGTGCGCTGGCGATGGACAAGGTCATGTCGAAGCACTTCTTCGCTCACTCGGATATCTCGACCCCCGACTACGTCGCCCTCCGCCGAGGAGAGCCATACGATGTCGCGGAGATCACGGAGCGTCTGGGTGACAAGACAGTCGCAAAGCCGGCAAATGAGGGCTCGGCCATCGGGGTCACCATCTCACACACTTCAGACGAACTGCCCGCGGCGATAGAAACCGCTTTCGTGCATGACGATCTTGTTCTCGTTGAGGCATTCGTCGCCGGAGTCGAGGTGACCGTTGGTGTTCTGGGCAACGACGAGGTCGTGGCACTGCCCACGATCGAGATCATTGCAGAGCACGAATTCTATGACTATGAGTCCAAGTATGTGACCGGCATGAGTGAGCACATCATCCCTGCACGCATACCACAGAGTCTGGTCTGCGAATGCGAGGCCCTCGCTATCAGGGCTCACGAAATCCTGGGCTGTCGGGGGATGTCCCGGTCGGACATGATCGTTACGTCCGACGGCGAAGTCGAGCTACTTGAGATCAACACTATTCCCGGTATGACGAGCACAAGTCTTCTTCCGGATGCCGCGCGTGCCGGAGGCCTTGAGTTCCCACGCCTGTGCGAGGTGTTGGTGGGTCTCGCGTTAGAGGGATAGAGGGCAAGCTCTCGATCAGGCCGAGTCAGAGTCGTCTTCTGCAGACTTCAGGTCGAGCACGAAACGCGCTCCGATGCGAGTTCTGGCATCCTCCACGCTCACCTGGCCGCCGTGGCCTTCTGCTATCGCACGCACGATGTAGAGGCCCAGCCCGATTCCCTTGCGATCCTTGTCATCGGATTCGATACGTGCGTAACGCTCGAAGATACTGTCGCGGTTCGCTTCCGGGACACCGGCACCATCGTCCTCGACGGCGCATACGATCCTTCCGTTCTCGCAGCGAACGGAGACCAGAATCGTGCCCCTTACGGGGGAGTACTTCATTGCGTTGCTCACGAGGTTGACCAGCGCCTGACGGAGACGCTTCTCCTCACCGAGAGCGATACCGGCACACGATGCATCCAGCTCAAAAGTCTGATCGGACGTGTGCTCGAACGAGGTCACTGTCTCGTAGGCGATATCCCGCATGCACACGGGACTCATGACTTGAGGGGCGAATATGGCCTCTGCGCGTGCTGCGTGCAGAAGATCCTCGAGCAACACGCCCATACCCTCAGCTGAGTTGCGAGCGGCGGCCAGAGCTTTGTTCCTTTGTTCGTCACTGAGCGGACGCCCCAGGAGATCCAAGTATCCCGTGATGACGGTCAGGGGCGCGCGCAGGTCGTGGGACACGATGGAGATGATCTCCGAGCGAAGCGACTCGATGCGCCGCTGTTCCGTGACATCTCTCGCGGTCAGGAGAGTTGTCTGCTCCGCATCCTCGTGTTGGATCGCGCGAAATTCGACTATGCGCGGAACATGACCCTCGCGAGTCATCTCAACCTCGACCGGTCCGTCGTGGGCCTTCTCGACCAGGCTGGATCCGTCCAACAACTCATCGGACTCGATCTTTATCGACCATCGAGCTAGAACGTCCGAGAGCCAGGTGCCGATCATCTGGTCTCTGCCAGTATCGAAGAGCGCGGTTGCCGCGGGATTCACCAGCACCACGATGCCCTCACTGAGCATGAGCTTCGCCTCAGGGGAGTCATTGACCGCAGTCTCCAGGGTCCACTGCGTCGCCGTCGCCTCGCTGTCAGCTAGGACCAATTCGGACTGTCGAAGCGATAGATGCCGGAGCAGATCCTCGAAGGTGTTGCGCAGGTTCGAGAACTCGACGGGCAGCCAGGGATCATGGGTGGATGGGTGATACGGGGCCCCCTCGATCGCCTGGTTTCCCCAGGTCTGTACATGAACCATCAGGCGTTGGAGAGGTTGCCCGATGGCGTGAGAGAGCGAAATGCCAACGAGTGCGCTTGGGATCAGCGCCACGCCGATGACGGCGAGCGCGGCCAGAAGGAAGGTATCGTCGAAGCGATTGAGCGACACTGCTACCAACAACAGAGCAACACCGGCGATGACCAGGTTGCTGAGCAAGATGGTTAGAGTCAGCCGCACGCGTAGCGTGCGCGGCATGATCCGCAGGGCGAAGCTTCGTATGCGCGTGCCCAGGCCCACTGGTCTCCGTTCGTCTGCCATACATTGACTATCGGTAACTATCTTCGGATAGATAAGCTACTATACGCGACAAACGGTTCCCATAGGTAGATAAACGGGTTTTCACCCATCAGACCTCTCGGTTGCCCGCCGAGACACCCACTTCTGGATCTCAACGGCGCCAAAGACCAGAACAGATGCGAGAGCGGTCACACCCAGCTCTGCAAGACTCAGTGGTGCAGTGCGGAACACCGGGTTGAGGAACGGAACATACAGAGTCGCGAGTTGGAGAACGACGGTGAGAAGAAGGGCTCCTGTCATGGGCTTGTTCGAGAGCAACCCCTGGCGGAAGACGGACTGCGTTTCGGAGCGCAGGGCGAGAGCGTTGCCCAGCTGACCGAAGCACAGCACAGTGAAGACCATGCTTCGCCAGTGGGGGAAGCCCAGGTCCATCGCAATAGCTTGAGTTGCCAAGGTCACTGCGCCGAGCAGGCCGCCGATCCATAGCATTCTGATAGCTCGTCCGTCAGCGAACGGGCTCTGCCTGGGAGGTCTGGGGGGTCTGGACATGGTGCCTATCTCGGCAGGCTCACTGGCGTATGCGAGGCCGGGCAGACCGTCGGTCACGAGATTGATCCACAGGATGTGGATCGGCAAGAGCGGGATCGGCATGCCAAGGAATGGCGCGATGAGCACGGTGATGATCTCGCCGACGTTGCTCGAAAGGGTGTATGTGATGAACTTCAGGATGTTGTCGTAGATTCGGCGGCCTTCCTTGACCGCGTGAATGATCGTGGCGAAGTTGTCGTCGAGAAGGATCATCGAGGACGCTTCCTTGGCGACATCGGTACCGGTGATCCCCATGGCCACGCCGATGTCGGCCTGCTTCAGTGCCGGGGCGTCGTTGACGCCATCGCCGGTCATCGAGACGAACTCGCCAATGTTCTGCAACGCGCTGACGATCTTGAGTTTCTGCTCCGGCGCAACGCGCGCGTAGACCCGGATTCCGCTCACACGTCTCTCGAGTTGATCCAGAGACATTCCCTCCAGCTCCTGACCGGTGACCACCTCTGTCTCCTCGTGCGCTATGCCGATCTGACGCGCGATCGCCATTGCAGTCGCAGGATGATCGCCTGTGATCATGACGGGAACGATTCCCGCGGAGATGCACTCGGCCACGGCCTGGGAAGCCTCGATGCGTGGTGGGTCCATGAGCCCGACCAATCCAAGGAAACACATGTCCTCTTCGACCGAGGCGAGATCGGCGGGCAACTCGTCGAACTCCCTCATCGCATAGGCGAGCACCCTCAGGCCGTCCCCGGAGATCTCGTTCGCGTCGACGAAAAGCTCGTCACGTTCGATAGGGGTCATAGAGCCGGACCGGAGCTGTACCTTGGATTGCGCGATGATCCGCTCGGCGGCCCCTTTTGAGAGCGACACCACGCGTCCATCCGGTGACTTATGGAAGGTGGTCATGAGCTTGCGCTCTGAGTCGAAGGGCAACTCTGCGATACGTGGCCACGAACTCTCCACGGCCTCTCTTGTTGCACCGGCCAAGGCTGCGGCTGCGTAGAGCGCGGTTTCCGTGGGGTCTCCGGAAGCGCCATCCTCGGCGTCTTCGGAGACGGTTGCGTCAGAGCAGAGAGCCATCGCTCGCCAGTACGGCTCCCACGCCGGTCCCTTGCCCCCGTCGGCTTGGTTCAGAGTGATGCCGGGGACCATGAATCGTTCGGCTCGCATTCGATTCAGAGTGAGTGTGCCTGTCTTGTCCGTGCAGATGTAGGTGACCGATCCGAGTGTCTCCACTGCGGGCAGGCGACGCACGAGGGCGTTGCTCTGCGCCATTCGACTTGCTCCCAGGGCCAGCGTGATGGTCGCCACAGCAGGTAGAGCCTCCGGGACAGCGGCCACTGCAAGGGATATGGCTATCAGAAGCATGAGAAGCGGATCATCGCCCCGAAGCAGGCCGGCCACTAGAACGAAGACAGTGAGCCCTATGGCTGCCAGGCCCAGCTGTCGGCCGAACGTCGCGAGGCGTTTCTGCAAGGGAGTCTGGCCGCCGTCCGCGGACTGCAGAAGTCCTGCGATCCTTCCGAATTCGGTCTGCATTCCTGTGGCGACCACCAAGCCCTCACCGCGTCCGTAGACGACCTGGGTGCCCTTGTAGGCCATGCTCGTTCGATCGCCAAGTGGGGCGTCAACTGAGGGAACGGGCTCCACACCCTTCTCCACGGGCAACGATTCGCCGGTGAGAGTGGCCTCGGCGATGCGCAGACGCGCACTTTCGATCACACGCAAGTCCGCGGGAATGACGCGTCCGGCGTCCAGTAGGACCACGTCGCCGGGGACCAACTCGTCGGCTGGTACTTCTATGACCCTGCCTTCTCTGCGAACGGTCGCACTCGCTGCGGCCATCTTGCGCAGGGCATCCATGGCCCGTTCGGCTCGGTACTCCTGCACGACGCCGATCACTGCGTTGAGCACAACGATCACCAGAATGGCGATGGTGTCGACGGTCTCGCCCAGAAGGCCGGAGATGATCGCCGCTCCTATCAGCAGCAGAATCAGGAAGTCCTTGAACTGGTCTAACACCATGGCGGATATCTTGCGAACTTCCTGTTCAGGAAGTGAGTTGGGGCCGAACTCCTCGAGACGGGTGGACGCCTCAGCGGAGTCCAGCCCCACTTTCGTCGACGTGAACGCATCGAGAGATTCGGCAACTGAGCGCACGTGCCAGTCGCCACATTCGGGTGCGGGACTAGCGCACCCCGGTGCTTGGGCCATTCGTGTCCCCCTGACGGTACCGCCCCACGCGTGCCCCACGCGAGTTCCTACAGGTTCTTCGACACTCTTCGTGCTATCTCTTTGCCCGTTGGTGCTACAGCAAGACCGCCGAGTGGGCCAACGGGACCCTCATTTGTCGTCGCGGAAATGTTAGCACGCAGGCGTCTCATCCAGCTTCGACTATCGCAGTGTTCGTAGCATGAAAGCTTTCATGCTGATGGTGGCATGAATCATGCTAGTGTCAACATCGGAGGTCACTTAGTACATACGAAGTCTGTGCTACAGTGTCTCATCGACAGATAAGGAATCGCAGAGAGGCTCAGTTATGTTCGCATCGACTCGCAGATATGGACGTCGCAAAGGGATAGGTGCAGCCATTGCCTCCCGTACGCTGGACACCGTTCGAAGCGGCGATGAGTTCGAGGTTGGCGACATCGATGATGACGCAGCGAGGGTCCATGCTATTCGTTTCGGCATGGGGTCTGGTTCATCCTGTTCTTGTGTGACACGGATTCCCGCAGGTCCGATCGTGCTCCGCTCCGGGCGTCAGGAGATCGCCGTTGGACGCAAACTCGCTCAGCGCATCGCAGTCAAAGACGTTCGTCGTGCCGACGCCGTCGGACGCGCATCGACGTATGCGCTCTCTAGCAGTTCGAAGGTGCGATAGCTGTGGCGGGGCACAGCCACCACGGCGGTTCGGCCATTGTGACCCGTGAGGGTGTTGAGACAGTGGTTCTCGTCGGCAACCCGAACGTTGGCAAGTCTGTCGTGTTCAACGCGCTGACCGGCGTGTATGTGGACGTGTCCAACTTCCCGGGCACGACAGTTGAGCTCACGCGTGGAGCAATTCAAGGGCGTGACCTGATCGACACCCCCGGCGTGTACGGCGTTTCGAGTTTCAACGACGAGGAGCGCGTGGCGCGCGATGTGATCCTGAGCGCCGACATCGTCATCAACGTAGTGGATGCGGTCCACCTGGAGCGCGATCTGTTCCTCACGCTTCAGCTGCTGGATATGGGACTGCGCATGGTCGTAGCGCTGAATATGGCCGATGAGGCCCGCGCACAGGGAGTCGTGGTCGATCAGGACCTGCTCCATGATCTGCTGGGCGTGCCGGTGATCGAGATGGTGGCCGTGCGTGGCGAGGGAGTTCCCGAGCTCGTGTCCTCGATCGAGCATGCCAGATCAGGGCACGTCGACCAGGAGCTCGAGGGCGACATTATCGAGATGGCCTCACGTGTGGGCTCTCGCTCCGAGGCACTGATGGTCCTGGAGGGCGACGAGAACGTGGCGTTGCGACATGGGATAGAGCCTGGCCGTGAGCGAGAGTCCATCTACATGCGTAGGCGGACGCGCGTGAATGACATCATCGGTCACACGGTCTCCGCCACGACGCAAGGGGCGGACTTCAAGACCCGCCTCTCGGCCTCGATGATGCATCCGCTGACGGGCATCCCGTTGTTGGGCATGCTTCTCTGGGTGATGTACAAGGTGCTGGGAGAGTGGGTCGCCGGGGGCCTCGTCGGTGTTCTCGAGGAGACCCTCATGCAAGGCTATTGGGAACCTCTCGTGCGCGATGTCGTGGGTGGAGTGTTCGCGCAGGGAGGGGCGATCCACACGCTGCTCGCCGGTGAGTTCGGCATACTGACCATGACTCCCACCTATCTCATCGGCGTGATCCTGCCGCTGGTGACCGGCTTCTATCTGCTGCTCTCTCTTCTCGAGGACACGGGATATCTGCCCCGCATCGCGGCGCTCGCCGACAGAAGCTTGAGCTTCATCGGTCTCAACGGGCGGGCGGTCATACCTCTGATCCTGGGTCTTGGCTGTGTCACCATGGGCACGCTGACGACTCGAATCCTTGGCTCCAAGCGCGAGCGTCTCATAGCCACAGCGCTGATGGCCGTCGCCGTACCGTGTTCCGCTCAGATCGCGGTGATCGCTGCCCTCATGACCGGCGTGGGTCCCGCCTACGCCGCCGGATACTTTGGGATCCTGTTCGCCATCTTCGCGGTGCTCGGCACGATACTCAACAAGGTCACGCCGGGCGTCTCGACCGATCTGCTGATCGACCTTCCGAGTCTGCGCATTCCTCGGCTCGACAACGTGGTGCGCAAGACCGGCATCAAGGTCTGGGGCTTCATGAAGGAGGTCGCCATCTTCTTCTTGGCCGGTGCCGCGATGATCTCTCTGTTGCAGATCACCGGTGCTCTCGCATGGATCCAGACCGCACTTGTGCCATTGACGGTCACTTGGCTGGGCCTGCCCGCTGAGGCGGCCACTGCGCTCGTGATGGGATTCGTGCGACGTGACTTCGGTGCCGCAGGATTCTTCACCATGGATCTCGCTGCGGGGCAGCTTCTGGTTGCGATGGTCACGATCACGCTGTTCGTACCGTGCATTGCGAGCATCATGGTGATCCTCAAGGAGCGAGGATGGGTCTATCTCGCCAGTGTGCTGGTCGGCTCAGTCTCTGTGGCGTTCCTGACCGGTGGTCTGCTCGCCCGTGCACTGGGGGTGGCGTAGATGTCCCTTCGGAGGAACCCCATGGAATCTCGGCACGCTTTGTCGGTCTGTTCGACCTGCGGCTTCGAAGCGGCAGGCCCACGCTGCCCACGCTGCAACGCGCTCAAGCTCACTTCATGCTCCGGTGCATGTTCCACGTGCAAGAGCTCATCGTGTGCGATAGGCGCGGGACCTAGCGAGAAGTAGCACCTCGAATGCCGCATATGCTGCGTTGGCGCGCCATTCGCTCATTGTACCCGCACGCGGGCTGGGCGACGGTCCACACGCGCTCGTTCGGGCTGAGGGTGATTGTGCGAACGGGTGTCGCGCCTGTATGCTATGCAGGCGCTTTGGGCGCACGTTCAGGCAAGCACACAAGATCGGAAGGACAAACGCATGGATCAGTCAAAGAATATGGTGACGATTCTACTCGTCACCGTGGCGGTTCTTCTGGCCGCCATCGCAGGCATCCTGGTGTGGCAGAACACCAATGACTCCCTGCCGGCCCCCACTGTCTCCACAGACGCGCCGACGGGCACGACCATTGACCCGACGGTCGCCGTGGCGCCGGAGTTCGATCCCGAGACCGCCCCCGTTGTGCCGGCAGACCAGACGCCCGAGCAGTTCGTTACTGGCTACTATGAGGCCTGCCAGGCAGCCGAGTGGGAGAAGGCATTCTATATGCTCCCCACCGATAAGCAGGCGTACTACGAGTCGGTCGATGGTTTCGCCTCGGCGCTCATGGGCTACGGCGTGGAGTCCTTTGATGTCCAGCCGCAGGTTGTTGGCGACGGCACGATCTCGGTCGTCGGCACTCAGCAGGCACAGGGCATGGCTTTCCCGTACACGTGGGTATTCGTCCAGGGAGCCGACGGACAGTGGCTGTGCCAGGCCCGCAACATGGGTGGCCAGTAGGTCCTAGTTCGGCCGCGGAGCAATTGGCTCCAACATAGCGAGAAACAATGCACGGCGTCCCGAAGAAAAGTCGGGGCGCCGTGCTAGTCTTGGCGCATGAAAAATGAAGGCCTTTCCCGGTTCCTGGTTCCGGGCACCGATCCTGATATCGCCGCCGAATATGAGGCGTACGCACGCCGTGCTCGTGAAGCAGTTTTCGGCTTCGAGGACGAGGTCGTGTTCGTAGATATCGAGACAACGGGGTTCGACCCATCACGCGATCGAGTCATTGAGATAGCAGCTGCTGTGGCGCGAGGCCCGGAGATCACCGATCGGTTCTCGACACTGGTCGATCCCGGCAGGCCTGTGCCCCCCGAGATCGTGCGGCTCACAGGCATAGATGACTCAATGCTCAAGGGGGCCCCCTCGGCCGAGTCGGCTGTTTCCCGACTGGTGGAGTTCGTTGCAGGTCGCGATGTGATCGCGCACAACGTCGGGTTCGATCGATCCTTCCTGGAACACGTGGCCGGAACCGCGGCATTTCGCGGGGCATGGCTCGATTCGCTGCAACTCTCCCTCATCGGCCTGCCCAGGCTGTCCAGCCACCGGTTGGGCGATCTCGCGGAGGCGTTCGGCTCGCACACGCCCACACACAGGGCGGGAGATGACGTGGAGGCGCTCGCATTCGTGTGGCGTGTGATCCTCTGCGGGCTGGAGCAGCTGCCGCCCGCGCTGCTCAAGTATCTCTCGTTGCTGGCGCCAGATACTCAATGGCCGGTGCGCTCCGTTCTGGCGCACATGGCGGCTCAACACAAAGCCGGAGCGTTCGATCTCAAGCAGGCGCGTGCCAAGCGAATCGGCAAGGAGCGCGCAGAGACATTGCCGGATGCGGATCTCGTCGTGTGCACGTGTCCGCCGGCGTCAGAGATCATGGCGGAGTTCAGTGGCGACGGGCTCGCCGGACGCATGTACCCGGGCTTTGAGGAGCGCGGTGAGCAGGCGCGCATGGCTGAGGCCGTGGTCGATGCGTTCACTCGCGGAGGTCACGTCGCGGTCGAGGCCGGTACCGGTGTTGGGAAGTCGCTGGCCTATCTGGTGCCGGCCGCGCGATTCGCGCAGCACAACGGCGTGGGCGTTGGAGTCGCAACCAAGACCAACTCGTTGTTGGACCAGCTCGTCTACAGTGAACTCCCGGCGCTTTGCGAGGCCATCGCCGACGAGGGCGGTGAGCCCTTGAGGTACGTCGCCCTCAAGGGCTACGACCACTATCCGTGTCTCCGCAAGGTCGAGCAGTTCGCATCGTCACTGGGAGATGTGGCCGAGGAGGGAGACATCGGTGCAGTCGCTGCTCTGTTCGCGTGGTCGGTCCAGTCGAGCTGGGGCGACCTCGACGCTACGAACATTCACTGGCGTCGACCGTTGCGGTCGGCACTTTCGGCGTCCGTTCCGGACTGCACTCATAAGCGTTGTCGGTTCTACCCCAACCTGTGCTACCTGCATGGCGCTCGTCGGCGGGCCTCATCGGCACATATCGTTGTCACCAACCACGCGCTGCTCTTTCGCGACGTCGTCGCCGAGGGCGGCATACTGCCTCCGCTGCGCCATTGGGTGATAGATGAGGCGCATGCGGCCGAGGCAGAGGCTCGCAAGCAGCTCTCCATGACGGCCAGCCGCACCGAGCTCTCGGTGGTGCTGGGGGCGATGCGTGCAGGAACCAGGGGCGGCGCGCTCGAGAACGTGCGGCGGGCCGTGCGCAAGCAAGCCCTGGACGATCCCAGTACGATCTTCACGCTGTTGGCCCAGATGGAGGAGACCGTTTCGAGCGCAGCCACTCTCACGGACTCCCTGTTCGAGTTCGTGCGCGACCTGGGATCGCAGGTGGCGGACACGGGTTACGACACCCGTGAACTGCGCGTTACTCCGCAGTTGCGAGACACCGGTGCGTGGGGAACGGTGGCGGGCGTGGGGTCGTCGCTGGCGAAGCGCCTCCAGTCCATTGTGGACGAGGGGCGCACCCTTATGACGCGCCTGGAGGAGATCGGGCCTGAGCTGGGCGATGCTCGGGCGGACCTGGTCGGCCTGTTGTCCCGGTGTGCCGGGCAGGCCGAGGCCCTGGTGGCGGTGATCGACGGCGAGGAGGACAGGTTCGTCTACTCGGTCACCATCGACAAGCGACCCAACAACAACATCGACAGACTCGCCGCTTCGCTGCTGGACGTTGGCGAGATCCTTGCAGAGGAGTTCTTCCCACGTACTCGCTCTGCCATCTTCACGTCGGCCACGATAGCCACGGGCGACGACTTCTCGCATTTCGCCCGCTCGATCGGACTCGATCGGCTCGGGGGCGAGTCGTGGGTATCGCTGCGACTCGACTCCAGTTATGACTTCGAGCGACAGATGGCCGTGTTCATACCTCGTGACATAGAGCCACCGAGCGCACGCGGAGGGTACATGTCGCAGCTCGAGGCGCTAATCTATGACCTGCACGTGGAGATGGGCGGCTCGGTTCTCACGCTGTTCACCAATCGTCGCGACATGGATGCTCTGTACCGCGCGATCGGGCCGCGACTGCGTGAGCGGGGGCTCGGTCTGCTCGTTCAGGGGCGCGGCACATCGGCCAAACGGCTGCGCGACGAGTTCGTGGCCGACGAGAGACTCTCACTGTTCGCGACCAAGTCGTTCTGGGAGGGCTTTGACGCCAAGGGCGACACGCTGCGCTGCGTGGTCGTGCCCAAGCTGCCGTTCGGGCCGGTGAACGACCCTCTGCTCGAGGAGCGCAAAGAGCGCGACGGCAGATGGTGGGAGCACTACTACCTGCCCGAGGCGATAATCGAACTCAAGCAGGCCGCGGGCCGCCTGATCAGATCATCCACAGATGAGGGATGTCTGGTGCTGGCCGACACGCGAGTGATCGGGGCCAAGACCTACGGACAGCGTTTCCTGTCCAGTCTGCCCGTGCGAGACATTGAGATAATGGACTCGCAAGCCGTGGCGGCCGAGGTGGGCCGACGCTTCGGGCGTCAGCCGGAGTAGCTCTCCGCAACCGCGACAACGGCCGCGCGAACATCCGGTGGGGACAAGACCTCGACTGCGCCTCCACGAGCAACGACGCGACGAGCGATCCAGTCGGTTCCGGCATACGGGATCTCTATCTCCAAGGGACCGAGTACAGCTTTTGGCCCTGCGATATCACCGTCACCGGATTCCGCCGGATGCTCCGAGACCAAGCGCGCACCAGGCCAGTCGCGTGCCGAGAAATCACCTGCGGCATCAAAGCGGACGCGGGCGGTGGGCAGGTCGCCTGATGGCGTGGCCGTGCGTGGTGCCGCATCTGCCGCATCCACGGTGAAACTCTCGCCGTTCTCTTGCGCGCTGCGGATACGGTCCACTCGGAACGTGCGCTCTGCGCCCGCCAACCGGCAGTGGGCCGCGACGTACCACGCGCCGCGCTCGGCGAACAGAACATGCGGCTCTATCTCGCGCGAGGTACCCGCGCCGCCGGCGCTCTCGTAATCGATCGTGACCACTCGGTGGGCGCCGGCGGCCGCCGCGAGGGAGCCGTAGACGCCCTTGGCATGCTGTCCGCTCGCCGCTCGCACTATGCGTTCGGCCTGGGCCGCGTCGAACTCCCTCGCGGTCGCTGCCTCAAGTCTCTGCACCAACGAGTCGTCGGCTGAGAAGCCTGCACCCTGAAGCGCCGCCGCTAGGGCGCGCGCCTCTGTCATCGAGAGCCGAACCGGACGATCCAGGGCGGGTAGTGGCGAGTAGACCTCGACCATGCCGTCGACCACGAACACGTCGATCATCTCGTCGGGTGTGAAAGGCGCAACACCGCAGAGTGAGAGTGTCTCCAGATCGGATGCGAGTTCAGTCGGTGAGGCATCAAGCTCGGCCGCGAGGTCGACCAGCGGTATCTCGGAGCCGCTCTCCAGGCGAGCGATCACGGCGAGCAATCGGCGAGCTCGTTCCGATGCAGGGGTCTTAGCCATGGAGTGTCGCCGCCTTTCGCATTGTGCTCACAAGTCGATCGGCGAGCTCCGTTGGGGCGTCCACGGAGATGCCGGGACCGTTCTCGACCACCCAGCGCAAGAGTGCCGCGTCATCTCGGGCGGGAACGGACCAGACGGTCTCATCTCCCTCGCTCCGTAGCACGCCGAGCCCGGACGCAAGACCCTTGGCGCGCCAGGCAGCGGATTGGTCAAAGCGCAACGCTGCGCTGAACTCCTGATCGCCGTATTGGAACGGCAGCCGAATGAAAGCCGAGACATCGAATCCCGCAGGTCGCGAGAAGTCCGGGGATTTTGGCCGCGCGCCGCTCACCATGAGGTCGGCCATTCGGGCCACGGTGTACACACGCGGCTCGTCGTGCGCAATGTCGCGACCCACCATGTACCAGCGACCGTCTCTCAAGAACAGGCCATAGGGCTCCACGGTGTGTGCCGCTGTTCGCCCGATCGAGTTGGTGTACACGAACTCAACGCGCTTGGAAGCTCGTGTCGCCAGTTCGAGAGCCGCGGCATTCTCGGCTTGATCGCTCGGAGACTCGTCGGCTTGACGCGACGCAGCCGGCACCTCGAGTGGTTCGAACCTGCTGGCGAGTTTGGCCAGTGCAAGGCGTAGCTCAGGAGCAAAAGGGAATGACGGATCACTCAACGCAGCAGTGCCGGCCGCTCTGACTGCAGCGATCTCAGTTGCGGACAGGCCCACGTCGGAGACGAACGTTGCGGCGGAGTCCAGGGAGTACAGTCCAGCCTCGTTGGCCTCGATCACGAAGCCCGCTGCGCGGAGTTCATCTTTGTCGCGCTCGAACATACGCAGATACGCGGCCTCGTCCTGATCTTTCGGGTATCCGAACACGTCGCGACGGATGCTCTCGTGCCCCACCGGCTTGGCGGCATGAGCGAGGTGCAATGCGAGATTCACGATGCGTTCGACTGCGTCTGTCATGAGATCTCCTCGGCGATGGCTTCGTGGGACGGGGGCTGCGTGGTCTGAGAGTAGCGCAGGGGCCTGTCCGGATTCTAGCCGAGGGGTGTTTGGCGTGAGAGAAAAGCCGGACAAAAGGAAACGAGGCGCGTGGGGGGACGCGCCTCGTTCAATTTCGAGCGGTCGTATCCCGACCCTGAGGGGGGGAGGAGAGGTCAGGTCGACCGGCTCGCAAGTATCCTAGCAACACATGTGCCAGTTTGGAACCTTGTGAATGATTCACGGGGCCAGCGCAATTCGCAGTCCATATTCCAGGTCCAGCATCGTATGTTCTCTACGCTTGTTCCAGTTCACATGACGTGGAGGGCCCTGGGTCGGGTATCCTCCAAGATGACCGTGGAGGCACCCGCGGGGAACGGATGCCTCGGAGGAGGACACATGGAAACGAACGATGCAGATACCGGCGCTGGGCAGAACGCCCCTCAGGCAGGCGCTGTTCAAGAGCCTCCGCGCAAACGACGCCTGTGGCTGTGGCTGCTCATCGCGGCAATTGCCGTGAGCGCCTTGGGTGTGGGGGGATACTTGGCATTCGGCG
>JAQIBK010000235.1 GCA_027859125.1 Actinomycetota bacterium
GCTCGAGAACGTCACTCTGGATATGCTGGGTCGCGCCAAGACCGTCAAGGTGTCCAAGGACAACACCACGATCGTCGACGGCGCTGGTGCCGAGGGCGACATCAAGGCTCGCATCAGCCAGATCAAGGCCGAGATCGAGCGCTCTGACTCCGATTTCGACCGCGAGAAGCTCCAGGAGCGTCTGGCCAAGCTCTCCGGCGGTGTCGCAGTCATCAAGGTAGGCGCGGCCACTGAGGTCGAGCTCAAGGAGAAGAAGCACCGCATCGAGGACGCTCTTCAGGCGACCCGTGCAGCCGTTGAAGAGGGCATCATCGCCGGTGGTGGCGTGGCTCTCACCGACGCCGCACACGCTGTCGAAGCCCTTTCCCTCTCTGGGGATGAGATGATCGGTGTCAAGATCATCCTGAAGGCGCTCGACGAGCCGCTCAAGACCATTGCGAGCAACGCTGGTTTCGAGGGTTCTGTCGTGGTCGAGAAGGTCAAGTCGCTTCCCAAGGGCCACGGCCTGAACAGCGCGACCGGCGAGTACGGCGATCTGATGGCCATGGGCGTCATCGATCCGGTCAAGGTGACCCGCACGGCGCTGCAGAACGCCAGCTCCATCGCGGCTCTGATCCTGATCACCGAGACCGCTGTGACCGAGGTTCCCGCCAAGGATGACGGCGGCGCGGCCATGGCTGGAATGGGTGGAATGGGTGGCGGTATGGGCATGATGTAGGCCCTTGCGCCTGCACCACCCCGCGCGTCATTGCGTGAATCACGAGGCCTCCGGCGACTGTGCCGGGGGCCTCGTTGCGTTCGCGGGTCAAGGGTATGATGGAAGGCGTTCAGGCAAGCGCGCCCCGAGTCTCATCGGGGGCGCTCGGATGGGGAGCGGTGCTGAGTGCAGGTCAAGTTCAACAGAGGACTCTTGCTTGCCTTTGGGTTGGTGATCGTCGCAGTGTCGGCGGCAGCGCTCGTGAGCCTGCTCGGTGGCGACTCCGGAACGTATGCGTTGAGTGTCATGGAGCTTCACGAGTTGGATCCCTCATCGACCACGCAGGTCAGGGTCGTAGGACGCATCACTGACGAGGGCGTGAGTTACGAGCGCTACGGATTCGCCGAGTTCTCGATCACCGACGAGGGCGGCGGTGGACGGGAACTGCCTGTCTCCGTTGACAGAAGCGTGTTCTCGATCTCCCGGGATCTCGATGTCGGCGCAATCGTGGTCATCACCGGGCATCTGCGTGGGAGATTCTTCGAGGCGTCGGCTGTGATCATGAAGCAGACACGCGGGTATCGGCCGGTGCCCGAGAGCCTGACCAGAATGTCGCTCGAGGATCAGGTCGCCGCCATCAACGGTTGCGCCATATCCACCTTGAGCCCTGTCTCAGATGACCGATACTGGCTTCATCCGCGGGACATCCTTGAGTTGTATGAGGACGGGGCTCACACACAGTACGTTTGGGACTCCTGGTTCAATGTGGTGCGCGACGTTCGCGTCGTGGACGAGGACCCCGTGCCGACCCGTGTCTACCCCGGCGAGGCGTCTTTCGAGGAGTGCATGGAGCGTGCGGATGCGCTAGCCCGTGAGCACTACACTGGTCGAGCCGACTTCGACGTGTTCCGACGCACGACGTCCAGACGCATCATGGAAGGCGTCACGAACGGACCGATCAACTACTATGACGTCACGTATCAGAGGTATGTTAATGGCATGCCTGTGAAGGACATGATCACGGTCACCGTGTACGCGCTCTCCGGTGGAAGCGACTTCGTGGGCATCCAGATCGACGGCTCGGAGGTGCCGACCGATACCGCCAGGCTCTACCAACCTGCGATCAGTCTTGAGCGTGCGATCTCGATCGCAGCACAAGAATTGGAGGTTCACTTGCAGGAGGGTTCGGCCAACAGGGATCCGGAAGGGTGGACCCAGGGCCATCCATCGCTCATGGTGCCTTGGGAGGATCAGTCCTCACTGGTGTGGACCGTCGTCGCCACTTGGGAGGATCCCGATCCCGATCCGAATGTCATTAGAATCGGCGGCCCGCCCATGTTCACGGTGACGATCGATGCTGTCTCAGGGGAGATTGAGGCCTCAGCGTGGCAAACAGAGGGACTCGAGAGCGAGGGGTAGCGTTCTTTTGGACCGCGATCACCAGAGGTGTGTGAACCCGTCGCGCTGGCTGACTCGGGCCTCGATGGCGAACAGCTCGCTCAGTCGCTCCTCGGTCAGTATCTGTGATTTGGGACCGTCTGCGACGATGCCGCCGTCTCGCAGCGTGATGACGCGGTCGATCTCAGGGATGATGTCCGCGATATGGTGTGTGACCATCAGCAGAGTGTGGCCGGTCTGCGCAATGCGCCTCACCGCGCCGATGAAGTGGTGACGCGCGTTGGGGTCGAGACCGTCGCAGGGCTCGTCCAGGATGATCGCCTCAGGTGACGGAGCGAGCGCGCGGGCAATGAGCGCGCGGCGACCTTCGCCGGTGGAGAGAGTGTCCATGGTGCGCGAGGAGAGATGCTCGATGCCCAGCAGGCCCTCGAGCTCCGCGGCACGGACGTGCATCGCATCCGTGACGGCATGATGGCGTCGGATGCCGACCGAGCCAAAGAATCCGGACAGCACCGTGTCGCGCACGGTCACTTTTCGCTCACAACGCTCCTGCATGTCGTTGCTGACGATGCCAAAGAGTGAACGTGCCTCCTGCAGCTCCCAGCGCTCGCGGCCGAGCAAGAGCATGGAAGGCTCGCCCTCGCGCCAGAGGGGACGCAGGTCGCGGACGATCGTGGAGAACAGCGTCGACTTGCCGGACCCGTTCGGTCCAAGGATCGCGATGTGCTCGCCGCGATGGAGGTCGAGGGAGTCAACATGCAGGGTCTGTCGGCCATCTCGTGTGATGGTGAGATCCCGTATCGATACCAGGGGTGTGTCCGAGTGCTTCACAGGCCCGTGACCCCTGCGACAAGGAAGCGCACCGCGAGATAGAGCAGGAACGTCGCGCACAGGCCGATCACAGTGCGATAGATGCGGTCGGACAGAAGGTGGCGGCCACCGTGCACGGCGGCGATCACGAAGCCGTACCACGCGAAGTCGGCGAGTTGGTGACCCAGAAAGAACGAGCCGACGCCCAGCGGCCCCATCGAGAGTCCCTGCGAGGCGAGAGTGACGCCGATCGTCACCCACCAGAGCGTCCAGTAGGGATTGGACAGGCTCACGAGTACGCCTTGTAGCACGGGACCGAAGCGGCTGCTGGCCGGAGGGTCCTGGACCGGCGTGTCGATGTCGGCGCTGATAGTACCTCGTATCGCGCCCAGAAGCAGGTCGCCACCCATCCATAGCAGGAACGCGCCGCCGACCATCGCCAACGTGGTCGCCACGGTGGGGCGGCTCAAGAAAGATTGCAGACCGAAAGCGAATCCGATCAACAAGGTGGCCTCGAGCAGCGCGTGTCCCACGAGCAGCAGCAGCGCTGAGATTCGCCCGTGCCGAAGCGTTCTCGTGATCGAGACCGTGAGGAATGGACCGGGGGCCATTGCGCCGGACAGGCCGATCACGAAGGCGGCGACACCCAGCTGGAGTGGGCTGGTGAATGTGGTTTCCATTGCAAAGCTATAACACGAGTGGAGGATTCAATGCCACGCGAGACTCGATCAGACGCTCGTAGTGGTCCATGAGCGTGTCGGCGGTGATGCGGATGTCGTGATCCGCGGAAGCTTCGATCGCCCCTCGGCTCAGACGCTCGCGCAATGCCGTGTCGGTGGCCAGAGCGATCATCCCATTTGCGTACGCCCCGGGGGTCTCCTCGGTCAGAATGCCGCTCAGCTCTTGGGCTACGACCTCGCCCACACCGGGTGAGTTCACGCCCAGACAGGGTAGGCTCGCGGCACCGGCTTCCATGACCACCAGAGGGTAGGTCTCGGAGACTGACGCGGTGACGAAGAAGTCGCCCGCTGCGAGGTGGGCCGGTGCCTGCGAGTACGGGATCGTTCCAGTGAAATGAACTCGCGATGAGAGACCGGCGTTCGCGAGTGTTCGTTCGATGTCGGCTCGTGCGGGTCCGTCCCCGAGCACCAGCAATGCGAGATCGGGCACTTGCGCAGCGGCTGCGATGAACGCATCGGCGAGAAGCGACATGTTCTTCTCCTGGCCGACGCGGCCCAGATAGACCGCTATGATGCTATCTGACGGCAGGTTGAAGTCGTCGGCCGTGAACCTGGATGCGGGCGAACGGAATGGTGCAGTGTCGATGGAGTTGTTGAGCACGACGGCGTCGTCAGTGATCCCGAACTCGGACAGCCAATCGCGAATCGCCGGAGATGGCGCGAGCGTCATGTCTATCGCTTGCGTGAAGCGCCGGAGCGACTGGCGTACCACGCCATGCCGAAGAAACTGAGGCGCGAAGCTCGCGTATGTGTCCGAGTAGAGGTCGTAGCGAGTGTGGTTGGTGAAGACTATCGGAGAACTCGGGATGCGATGGCGTACACCCAATGGGCCGGAGACGAATGGGTGGTGAGCATGCAGGATGTCGCACGAGCGCACAGCGGCGACCGCGTCGCCGCTGTATCCGAGCCCGGCCTGCCATCCTGTTCTGCCCCACGGAACAGCGGGGGAGCGCACCACGTTCTCGTCGGCATCATCGTGGGTACGATTGCCAAAGGTGACCACGACCACCTCGTGCCCGAGTTCCTCGAATCGCCGTCGATAGAGGTCGATGTAGTTGGTCACGCCGCTGACATGTGGCTTGTACATGTCAGTGAGCATGCCGATGCGCATCGAGCTCTCCTAGCGGGGGTGTCGACATTCGCGTACAGTACGTATCGCTCGCATACCTCGCCGGGTCGATACCCGGTTCGTGTCAGAGACTATCAGTAACCTATGCAAGGAGTATCAGCTGTGGCGCTTTCCATAGGCATCGTGGGCCTGCCAAACGTGGGCAAGTCGACCCTGTTCACCGCGCTCACCAAGCAGATGGGCGTGGCTGCGAACTATCCCTTCGCCACCATCGAGCCCAACGTGGGCGTCGTTCCCGTGCCGGATGCGCGCCTGGATCGCCTTGCTGAGATCGTTGAACCCAAGCGCGTGCTTCCCGCGGCTGTGGAGTTCGTGGATATCGCAGGGCTGGTGAAGGGGGCGAACGAGGGCGAGGGTCTGGGAAACCAGTTCCTGGCGAACATTCGCGAGACCGACGCGATCTGCGAGGTCGTTCGCTACTTCTCCGATCCAGATGTCGTGCATGTCGATGGTCGCGTCGATCCGAGCAGTGATATCGAGACTATTCGCACCGAACTCGTGCTCGCTGATCTCGCCACACTGGAGAAGGCGCTTCCCCGAATGGAGAAGGAAGCCAAGCGTGACAAGGACCTGCAGGCCAGGATCCCGGTCGTTGAGCGCGTGCTGGCCTGGCTCGCCGAGGGCCACCGCGCAGCACGCATGAAGATGACTGACGACGAGCGGGAGATGCTGCGCGATCTGCACCTGCTCACCATGAAGCCCATGCTCTACGTCGCCAACGTGGACGAGGAGGCACTGGGCGAGGAGATGGAAGCGATCGACGGCGTCGTCCCCATCCCGATCTGTGCCAGGGTCGAAGCTGATCTGGCAGAACTCGAAGCCGATGAGGCCGCTGAGTATCTCGAGGAGATGGGCTTGGACGAACCGGGCCTGAACACGTTGATCAGAGAGGCGTACAGCCTGCTTGGCCTGCACAGCTACTTCACTGCCGGCGTGCAGGAGGTCCGTGCTTGGACCGTGCGTGTGGGGGCGAAGGCACCCGAGGCTGCCGGCGTGATCCACACGGACTTCACAAAAGGGTTCATCAAGGCCGAGGTCATCGCTTACGAGGATTTTGCGTCGCTCGGCGGCGAGAAGGCTGCGCGTGACGTCGGCAGGCTGAGGATAGAGGGCAAGGAATACGTGGTGCAGGACGGCGACGTCATGCACTTTCGATTCAACGTCTAGACGATCCCGACCTGGATGTGGGGACCGCGGGCCTGAGGGATCAGTCCTTCGCGAAACGGTTGCGTGTCAACGCCTTGTCCAGCTCCCAGTCCATGAGCGGATCGAGCGCGAGCTCTCCGCCGATCATGGTGAAGTCCGTGATTCGATCGGCATCGTTGCGTAGCCACTCTCGCTGGTGAGGATCGAGATACTTCCGCCCAAGAAGCATGATCGGACGATTCTGTCTGGCGGCCAGCGTGCCCGCAACAAGTGCGTCCGGGAAGGCGCCGGCTGTCGCTACCATGGGAGAGACCTCGCCAGAGGACCAGAAGCGTTTGATCAGCTCGAGGTTGGTGCTGTACCGGGTCGAGCCCCAGATTCGCGTTGTGCTCATGCGACTCTGAAGCTGCGCGAATGCTCCGTCGCCGATGACGGCGGCACCGCCCACGACTACGGCGCGCTCCAACTCACCGCTGCGGGCGTCCAGCCAGGCCAAGGTGGGCGTAGGTATTCCTGAGCGTTTCGCCAGCAGCACAGGGAAGCCCATTCGGCCAGCATATGCGGAGGCGGATACTGCGTCAGGGAACGTTTCGCCGGACACGATCACCACGTCCGCGACCGGTCCCAGGGTTGTGGCGATGGCGGCGGCCGTGTCATAGCGACTGAGCCCGGCGATACGCGTCACGCCTGTCGACGTCTCCAGACTCGCCGCGGAAGCAGCTGCGCTCGCGACATCCGATGTGACTGCGACTTCTCCACCGATGATGATGATTCGCGAGGGTGTCAGGGCGCCAAGCGCAACCGCTGTCTCTGTCGGCAGCTTGCTCGACTGGGTCAGCAGGATCGGTGCGTCCAGCTTGGTGGAGAGAGGTACGGAGGC
>JAQIBK010000296.1 GCA_027859125.1 Actinomycetota bacterium
ATGAATGCAGCCGCTCGGAACTGCGCAGGAAGCACGCCGCGGCGAGCAGAACGAACGGTGTGGTGGGAAGCACGGGCAGCACGACGCCCAGGGCGCCCAGCCCCAAGAACAACCATCCACATCCGAGAAGGATGTATCGGCGCATACCGTCTTGCAGCCTCCCTAGCGACCATCGTCGTGAAGATTCTAACGCGTCAGCGAGCGAAAACCGTCCCTCTGGCTAGAAGGTTATGCTCTTGTCATGGACTCACGGAAGAGATTCGATGCCAGAGGTACACAGAAGCAGGTGAACCCCGATGCCGACTTGGCTCGCTCGTTCGCAGTCGGCTGCGGCGTGTTGTTCCTTGTGTTCTTGTGCGGCTGGGCGACGATCGCGATGTTCTGGCTCAACTGAATAGGAGCGTCGTGGTGGCGCTGCATTGCAGGCGGTGGCACAGGGGTATCCGTGATAACATTTCAGTAGGCGCTGTGGGGGCGGCGATCCTGAATGCGAGTCTTGAAAGGGAGGACGCATGACCCTCGCGGGCCACTGTAAGATCTGCCAACAGAACGTCTTCCTGGATGACAGCTGGGGCTGCGTCAATGGTCACGACTGGACGCAGATCGAGGGTTGGTATGACGCCGACACAGGACAGCCTTTCGTCCCGGAATGGGCCGTGCAGGTCACTCAAGACCCGCCGCCACCGGTTTCGACTCCGGTTCCCCAAGCAGTTCCAGCTCCAGAACCGGAGCCTGTCCCTGAACCTGAGCCGCCGGTAGACCCGGTCGAGGCTATGCGCGGGGTACTCATGGATCGTCTAGCCGCAATCAATCTCACAATCGCCAATGATGATGGCGTTCTGAGTGTTTCGCGCGGCGACGATTACAGCGCGGCCATCGCAGTTCAAGAATCAGGAGAGATCCTGCTCTGGGAGCGCTTGGTCACAGGTGTCGACCCGGGTGCGCGCGACTTAGTCAGAGCGGTGGCCTCCGAAGGCGGCTGGCGCGTTCGCGTCGCCTTGCGGCGTGAGAACGTGATGGGATAGGTGAGCAGATGACCACGTTCATCTCACTGGTGTTCGTGGCGTTGTTCGTTCTTGGCGTTGCCATGCAAGTCCTGACGTTTCGCAAGGAGCGCGCGGTTCGACCTCGTCGGATCATCTTTGGCCAAGCGGCAGCGTTCCTGTCCATGGTCATCTTCTCGATCATCACCCTGCGTCCGCCTGGACCGACCTCCTGGGTGTTTCTGCTGGGTCTGGGCATCACCGGCGGAATATTCTACGGGCGCTTGGTCAAGATTCGCACGGGCGTTGACGGCGTGAAGATGAGCTACACGCTGCCTTGGCTGATCGCCTGGGGCGCGCTCATGACGATCACGCAGCTGACGGCGATATTCGCCCAGTCTGTGCCTGTACTAATCTATGGACTCGCCATCCTCAACCTGGGCATCAACATCGGGATGAACACACGGGTGATCGTGGGAAGCCGGGCAGCTGCGGGGGCAACTGTGTTCATGCTCGGCCTCGCTTTGTTGGTCGGGGCACAGGTTGGACTTCCTGGCATCGCGGTGGCTGAGACAGTCACCGGTGAGGAGATCTACGGAGATGGCTACGGTTACATTGCGTGGGAGGCCGAAAGCGTTGGCGATGCCCCCGCTGAGGTGAGAGGTGTCATCCAGACGGGTGGTGGAACGCTCGGCGGAAGCGGGACATCCACGATGTACTTCCCCGGGCAGGGTGAGAGCGCGCCTATCAGTGGACAGTTCAACAGGGACGCTTATGAAGGGCCCGACTCAGAGAGCGTCTCAGTCAACTACTCATTCGATAGGACTGTCCCGGCTCAATGGGATCCCCAGGACACCATCGATCCAACGGACCTCGGCTTCACGGTTGGTGTGACCTGGTACGGATCATCTTCGGCTGCCGAGCAGAGTCTGGTACAGGCGCTGGATATTAATCCCGGGTTCTACAGTACATACGAGGTGAGCGTTGGGGATCGGGCCTTCGTGAGGTCCGCGGCGGCAGGCGGCGGTGCCGCCGGGACCACCTCTCAGGTTCTTGTCGTTAAGGGCAACGCGTTCATTGAGTTCACCGTCGATGCCGGGTGGTATGACTCGGGCAACAAGTACAACATCGCCGGTGCTGACATCGTCGACAGTATCGTGGGTTCCGTTGGCGCCATGGATGTGACGGCCGCGCTCGATCAGCGATTCGGGCAGATCAGCGGAGGGGCGGCGCCCCCATCAGGGAGCGATTCCAGCAACGGTAATTCGTCCGACGGAAACAGCAGCGGCGATAACAACACTGTCACCAATGGAGACGGCGACAGGAAGCCGCTATCGCCGGTGCAGTCCACCGCAGCGGTGGTGCTGTCCAGCGTGATCCTTGCGGGTGGCTCGCTTCTGCAGCTGCTGGACGACAAGGGGTTGCTCGATGACATCGGTGGCAAGTCCGGCGGTACGCCGGGAGGTCCGCCCGATCCGCTTGGGGGAGTTCCCCGGAGCCAGGACGGCGATCTGGTCTACGTGCAGATGCCTTGGGATGAGGGCGGGCCGGCTTGGGTCAAGGCCGACGAAGCCCGTCATGCTATGGACATGCAGGCGCGAGGCTACTCGTGGGACACTCGATGGGGTTGGGTGCGCAGCGGTGAGGCTGCGCAGAAGCAGGCGTTGGCCGACCACGGGAGACAGGCGTGGCTGGAGCAGGACCCGGAGATCGCACGCATACAACA
>JAQIBK010000238.1 GCA_027859125.1 Actinomycetota bacterium
CGCGGGCGGGCGACAGATACCGGAGAGATCCTCGAAAACGTTATGCGACAGAAGCAAGCGCGCACCTAGTGGGAGGCAGGCTCCGGCAGGACCGAGATGTGCGGTTGAAATCCGCGGAATGGGGGTAGTCGGTTAGCTCCACCTGCCCCAAGATGTTGCGTTTCCTCACCACTCGTAGCCGTGAGTGACATCCCCCTCTGTGACAGGGATGGTGATCACGGCCTGTTGGAGCAGCCGACGGAAGACCAGGCCGCGGCTGCCTGAGTTCCGCCGGTTGAACCGGAAGGTGAACTCCTCCAGATAAGACTGGAGGTGGGCGGGGTCGACCGAGCCGTGGTGGGTGCCGAGGATCCAGCGCTTGAGCAGCGAGGCGACTCGATGCACCCCGGGCATCGAGACGTCGGCGGGATCCCCGGAGGCTGACAGCACGGTGGCCTTTCGCGTGTAGCCGTGCCCGGGTAGTCCGCAGTAGCCGCGCCAGCCGTCGGTGAGCACGACCGAGCCGGGCGCCACCGCGTCGCTGACGAACGGCATCAAGCTGGTGCCAGAGGCGTCGGGGACGTGACGCCTCCGCACCCTCCCGAAACCCTTCGGCTGTTTGATCTCCACGGCGATCACGACGATGCACTTGCGAGTACCACGACCCGGTTTTCCGCCGTGATCGGCGCCCCCGACGAAGACCTCGTCCACCTCGACATCGCCTTGCAGCGGCTCGCGTTCGGCCCGGACCATCGCGATCCGGTAGCGATGCAACATGGTCCACGCGACTCGGTAGGTGGTGCCCAGCGTGCTCGACAGGGTCTGCGCGGACATACCGTTCTTGGCCGTGGTCAGATGCCAAGCCGTCTCGAACCAGGTGGTGAGCGGCGTACGGGTCTTCTCGAATACCGTCCCCGCGGTCACGCTGGACTGGTGACGGCATGAACTGCACACGAGGCGGCTCCGGGTCGACCGCCATGGCTCGCCGAAGGTGCCGCAGACTGGGCAGAAGAACCCCTCAGGCCAGCGGAGAAGCTCGATGTAGCGCACGCCTCGTTGTCGGGGAACATCTCGACGAAGCCCCGATAGGTGTCCGGGTAATCCTCGCCCGCGACGAGTCGTCGAGTCATGGGAGAGCGATCAGCTGAAGTGTCCACCACTACATCTTGGGGCAGGTGGAGCTAACCGACTACCCCCATTCCGCGGATATCAGCATGGTCGAGCGCCGATCCCATGTGCCCGCCCGCTTGCACCGACCCATCCTCGGAGACCGCCTTGAGGAAGACGAGGGTTGACCGGCCATCTCATATCAACGTTTCGCGGATGAGCTGCCGGGCGCTCACCATCCCTATTCTATGCTCGCTCTTCGCGCGCCCGCGCGAGCCGACTCTCCGCTAGGCGTCGCTCCAGGTCTCGACCTGCAGACCCGGAACTCGCTCGAACTCCCGCACGTTCGCCGTGACCATCGTGAGTCCATGGGCGATGCACGCGGCGGCCAACCACAGATCGTGCGGACCGATGAGCGTGCCCGCCGCCGAGAGAGCCGCCCAGACCTGTGCGTGGGCGCGCGCCGTGGGCAAATCGATCTCCAACAGCGGGAACCGTTCGAGCACGCCCTCGACGAGCGCCGAACGACGTGCCCGCTGATCCGCTGTCGCCGCCCAGTGCACACCGTGTAGGAGCTCGCTGGCTGTGATGACGGAGAGGAACGACTCCTCGTCGGAGCGACGAGCCACATGAGGCTCCAAGTCGAGTCGGCCGCGCGCGGCCTCGATGAGGATGCTCGCGTCGATCAGGACTGCCACGGGTCAGCCAGCTCTCCACGCGCAAGCTCGTCGCGGGCGGCGTCGAGATCCGCTGCGAACGCCCCGGTGTCGTCGAGTCGGGGTAGCGACGCGAGCAGCCCGGGAAGTTCCGCGAGCCTCTTGCCAGTCGGAAGAGGCCGCAGCTCGGCGACCGGCTTGCTGCCGCGGAGCAGCACGAAGGACTCGCGGCGGTAGACGACACGATTCACGTAGTCCGCGAAGTGGCGGACGACCTCGGTGACGGTAAGGGTCTCGGACACAGGACATCAGCTCCAATCTGATAATCAGATTACATGATGCCAAGCCCAATGACAACGCCGTCGGAGTCTGCGCAGAACGTGTTAGGCATCAGCTGTGGTTCGCCCTCGCTGACGCCTCTGCCGAGCATACCCTACACGAGCGAACCACCTTCTGCCCCGTGCCGAACTCCGGGTTGCCATCAGTCGAAAGAGCCTTGTACAGGCTTTCGCGTCCGAGCCCAGTCTCACGGGCAATCTCGGTCATCCCCCTGGCTCGTGCGACGTCACCGAGTGCGGCGGCAAGCAACGCGGGGTCGTCCTCTTCCAGCGCGGCGTCGAGGTAGGCGGCGACGTCCTCGTCCGTCTCGGGGTAGCGAGTAACATCCCAAGCATGGGTAGTCGTCTTCGTGTTGACCATGGTTGACCTCCTCACAGACCCCGAGCGAGTTCCTTCGCCCGCTCGATGTCGCGCTTCTGGCTCGACTTGTCGCCGCCTGCAAGCAACACGATCAAGGCCTCTCTCTGCTGCTTGATGTAGACGCGATAGCCGGGGCCATTTCTCAGTGGATCTGAGCACCTGAGCGCGTCCGTTCAATCCGCAATCCGCCGACTCTCCGGGCACGGCGAACACTGGACGCAGGCCATTTGTGGCATCCGAGATGCGCATGGGAGACTGACTGCGTGGACAACTACCCTGGGGGAGGTA
>JAQIBK010000108.1 GCA_027859125.1 Actinomycetota bacterium
GGGTTCGTATAGCTGCCGATGATGCCCTCATTGGTTGCGCGACCGGCCTTCTTGGCTAGAGCTGCAAGCCCCTTGGTGCGCAGCAGATCGACAGCAGCATCCAAGTCCCCGGAGGACTCAGTGAGCGCCTTCTTGCAGTCCATCATTCCTGCGCCAGTGCACTCGCGCAGTTCCTTCACCATCTTTGCAGTGATATCCATGGGTATGCCTCCCCGAATTCTCTTGAATTTCGTGTATTCCAAGTCCGTCGTATCCGACGGGGGCACGCGTCTACTCTGCGACTGGAGCCTCAGGCGTTGAGGCAACAGCCTCGGTATCCTGGGCGGGCGCTGCAGCTTTGGCAGGAGCTTCGGCAGGAGCTTCGGTTTCGACGGGCGCAGCATCGACCTGCGTTGCTGCGACGACGACCTCTGCTTCCTTGGGACCATCGAGGGCCACGCGACCCTCGACGGCTGCGTCTGCTATCACACGGCACATGAGCGCGACGGCACGAATGGCGTCGTCGTTGCCGGGGATCACGTAGTCGACCTCGTCGGGGTCGGCGTTGGTGTCAACCAGGCCGATGATCGGGATGTGCAGACGACGAGCCTCTGCGACTGCGATTGCCTCTTTCTTGGTGTCGACAACGAACATGGCCGCAGGAAGCGACGTCATGTCACGAATGCCTGAAAGGTTGCGATCGAGTTTGGTCCATTCCTTTTTGAGAAGCAGCTGCTCCTTCTTGGGAAGCAGGGCCATACGGCCGTCCTCTTCCATCGTCTCGAGTTCAACGAGGCGATCGACACGCTTGCGCATCGTCACGAAGTTGGTGAGCATACCGCCGAGCCAACGCTGCGTGACGAAGGGCTGGCCTGCGCGGCCAGCCTCAGATGAGATGGGCTCCTGTGCCTGCTTCTTGGTTCCAACAAAGAGAATCTGGCGTCCACGAGCTGCGACCTCACGGCTGAACTTGTAGGACTCATCAAGCTCGCGAAGGGTGCGCTGGAGATCGAGAATGTAGATCCCGTTGCGCTCGGTGAAGATGTAGGGCTTCATCTTCGGGTTCCAGCGACGCGTCTGATGTCCGAAGTGGACACCGGCTTCGAGCAGATTCTTCATCGATACTGTTGCCATGGTGAATCCTCCTGTTTCGGGTTTCTTCTTCCGCCTCGGTTCATCCTGATCGCCGACCCGATCCCACATAGGAGATCGAGCACCCGTCGAACAGTCCACGAAGCGTGCTTATTTGGAGCCGAGAAAGTGTAGCACAATGATTGGGACATAGAAACGCCCGGGAGCGTGTGCGTCCGGGCGTCCAGAATGGGCAGAAATCGACCCTAGAATTCCTTATCACACATGGGGCAGATCAAGTGCGCATCGTACCATCCGGGCTTGTCCGACTTGGGGAGAAGCTCCAAGTTCAACTCGATTTCGCAGGCGGGACACCAGAACCGCCGAATGAGACCCTGGTGCTCGATGAATCGATCAGCGTCGGCCTCGCGGTCTTTGACGGCGAGCTTGAATGAGTCCGACTGCACCATCCTGCTGCCCATGAGATCCAAAGTGATTCGAATCTTCTCGGACACATCTGCCGGCTTTGCCTCGTTCTTGATGAGGTAGTCCACGGCCCCCATGCCCAGTCCGAGCTCGATATCGCTCTCCTGCCCTAGGTTGGACAGAATCAGAATAGGTATGTTCTTGGTGCGGGGATCCTTCTTCACGGTGTCGATGACTTCCAGGCCACTCATCTTGGGCATTATCAGGTCCAGTAGGATCAAATCGACAGTTCTGGAACGAAGGACCGCCAAGGCTTCCAGCCCATCGGCAGCGCCGACGGTCTCGTATCCGTCCTGGTTGAGTCTATCGGTGTATATCTTGCGCAAGAGTTCGGTGTCCTCTACCACGAGGATTGCAGGTGCGTCCACGGATCACACTCCCTCTCGCTATGCGCCGATTCCCTGGGCAGCATGCAAACGTGCACGCATTCGCAGAACGGCTTTCGTGTGCAGTTGACTGATCCTGGATTCAGTAACACCCAGTACCTGCCCGATCTCCTTGAGGGTCAGTCCCTCGTAGTAGTAGAGAGCGATAACGATCTTCTCGCGCTCTGGCAAACGCTCGATGGCGCCAGCGAGAATATCCTTGATCTCCTCGCTCTCGAACACTGTGACCGGGTCCTCAGCAGTTTCGTCAGCGATACTGCCGATGGCGCTCTGCCGATCATCCTTGTCTCCGCCGACCCATAGTTCCTCAAAAGAGACGACGGAAGTGTATGAGAGCTTGGTCAGAAGCCGTGCAAGTTCCTTGCCAGTGATGCCCATTTCCTGAGCGACTTCAGCATCCTTGGGTACACGCTTCAGCTTGTTCTCAAGGCTGATGTACGCTGACTCGATCTCCCGGGCTCTTGAGCGAACAGAGCGGGGAACCCAGTCCATCGCTCTGAGCTCATCGATGATGGCTCCCTTGATCCGTGCAATGGCGTAAGTCTCAAACTTGAATCCACGCGACAGATCGAACTTCTCGATAGCGTCGATGAGTCCGAAAACCCCGTAGCTTATGAGGTCAGCTGTATCCACGGTTTGAGGCAGACTCGAAGACAACCGCCCGGCCACGTACTTTACCAAAGGCGAATAGTTGAGGATCAACTTCTCTCGCGCGTCAACGTCCTCTTCGGTTTTGTACAGGGCCCAAAGGGCGGATACGTCCGTCCGTGGGTCAGTTCTCATAAGATAGCGCCCCTCATCTGCGACTACGCTCTCGGATGAGCCTTGTGATGCACGTCACGTAATCGCTTCCTGCCGACGTGAGTATAAATCTGGGTCGTCGACAGCGCAACGTGCCCAAGCAACTCTTGAACCGTTCGTAGATCTGCACCGGCATCAAGCAATGACGTGGCAAAGGTGTGTCTGAGCGTATGTGGTGTCATTCCAATTCTATCCTCCGTGGTACGAAGATGCCGCTTCATCATAACCCTGACTGCATCAGGAGACATACGGTTTCCTCGGGTCGAGAGAAAGAGTGCATCGTATGATTGGGGGCGTGCGAGCGAAGGACGACCATACTTCAGGTAGTGACGAATCCGAGACACGGCGGCGCGGTGAATCGGGATGATCCGTTCCTTGGAGCCCTTGCCCATCACTTTGATCTGTCCGGTAGCCAGATCAGTATCTCCCAGATCAAGCCCGCTGAGTTCACTGACGCGCACTCCGGTGGCATACAGGAGTTCGAGAATCGCCCGATCCCTCGAGCCGCAGGGCGAGTTCTCGGAGGGCGCGTCAAGGAGAGCTGTCACCACGTCGTCGGGCACGATCTTGGGCAGACGTCTGGGTTGTTTGGGTGTCAGCAGCACCGAAGCGGGATCCGACTCTGCGATACCTTCTCTCACCAGATACCCGAAGAAGGAGCGGATGGATGACAGCCTGCGAGCGATCGTTCTTCGTGAGTACTTGGCCTGATCGAGTTCTGCCAGGTAGCGCCGAAGCCTCTTGTGGGACAGCTTCACGGGATCCACGTTCTCGCGCACTGCCCAGTCAAGGTATGCAGCCAGGTCGGCAGAGTACGCTCTGATCGTGTGCGGAGAAAGACCTCGCTCCGTATTCAGGTGAAGGATGAACGCATCTACGAGCTGGGCTGGGTCTTGTTGAGTCATTCGCCCTCACCTGAATACCGATCGTGAAGGAGAAGATGACTCCCAACGACCAGTTCTATCGAGACCCTGGCCCTGTCACTGTAAGCAGCATAGCGCTCTCTCTTGCCACGAACACGCTTCGCCAGCGAAGGGACCAAGCCGAAGTTGACGTGCATCGGCTGATACCGCCTGGTGTCCGGGTCGGTCGCATAGCCGATGAGAGAGCCCAGTGCGCTTTCTCGAGGCAGCACGATAGGCGTGAATCCGAGTATCTCGGCGGCAGTGTTGACGCCGGCGATCAGTCCCGAGGCGATCGCTTCTGTGTATCCCTCGGTACCTGACAGCTGCCCGGCGATGCGTATCCTTGGATCCTCACTCAGTGCCAACGTCTCATCCAGGACGCTGGGGGCATCAATGAACGTATTGCGGTGCATCACTCCCAACCTCAGGAACTCGACCTTCTCAAATCCCGGGATCATGCTGAATACCCTCTTCTGTTCGGTCCACGTGAGGTTGGTCTGGAATCCAACGAGATTGTAGGCCGTCGACTCTCGATTCTCGGCTCGCAACTGGATCACTGCCCACGGACGCTCCCCGGTCCGTGGATCTATCAAACCCACAGGCTTCAGTGGCCCGAAGCGCAGCGCATCATGTCCGGCCCGTGCGATCTCCTCGACTGGCTGGCAAGCGCTGAACAGATCGGTTCTCTCGAACTCCTTGGCGACCACCCGTTCCGCTTTGAGAAGAGCATCGATGAACCCATCGTATTCGGTCTGGTTCATTGGGGCATTCAGGTAGTCCGCGCCCTCTCCTTTGTCATAACGTGATGCGGCGAACACAACGTCGCGGTCGAGAGTCTCCGCATCGACTATCGGCGCAGCCGCATCGTAGAAGGCAAGGTGCTCTCTGCCCAGGAGGACAGCGAGATTGTGCGCGAGTGCGTCTGAGGTGAGCGGTCCCGACGCAAGGATGACGTGACGACCGTCTGGGACACTCAGGACTTCTCGTCGAGTCAGCGTGATATCGGGGTGTGCTTCGATGACATCGGTCACCCTGTTGGCGAACTCTTCCCGATCCACAGCCAGGGCCCCGCCTGCGGGAACACTTGCGGTCTTCGCGATCTCGAGCAGACGACTCCCGAGTGCTTCGAGCTCCAGCTTGAGGAGACCGGCAGCCGTGTGGGGATCCTTGCTCTTGAAGGAGTTGGAGCATACGAGCTCCGCAAGTTCTGCACCGTGGTGAGCCGGCCCCTCTTTGCCCGGGCGCATCTCATGAAGATCAACGTGGATGCCTCGATCGGCCAGCTGCAGTGCTGCCTCGCAGCCCGCGAGGCCACCGCCGACCACAGTGACCGATTCTCTTGTAGGTGACACGGGCGCCTCTCGTTCGCAGAAGTACGTATCACCGATTGTACCTGCAGTCAGGTGACGCGGGCTCCCCTATTTGGTGGCTCTGCGGGAGAGTAGCGTCCATCCCTCAGACGAAGCACCCGTCCCTCCCGCTCCAGTTCCCCTAGGCATCTGGCGACACTTACGATGTCCATCCTCAACTCTCGTGCGAGATCGTCAGGACGCATCGGGTTCGCTATGAGTGATCTCATGATCTCACCGCCGGATGATTCGCTCGGAGATGCGCCTGCTCCCTCGTTCTGTGG
>JAQIBK010000205.1 GCA_027859125.1 Actinomycetota bacterium
TCATCCTTTGGGAGTTCTTGGACATTCTCGAGAAGCGCACCGTCTACCTCGACAACGAGTTCAAGTATCTGGACGACTTCGAGTGGCGCAGCGCACACCCCGGCTGGCCGTTCACCATCATCACTTGGGACGATGTCCCGGACTCCGTATGGCCTGTCGGTCTCGGCAAGGCGATCGAACCGCCGATGCTCGCAATCAACGGCCTGCGTGCTCGTGAGTACTCTGCCGCTGGCACGGGAATCCGCAAGTATCTCACCAGCGACAATCTCTCGATGGATGCCAAGGACGCGCTCATGTCCACTGAGGACGGAACTATCGTTGAAGTCACTCAGGCACAGTTCAATCAGGTCAAGCAGCTCGCTCCCGCGTCATATCCGCCACAATGGGATGCACTAGAGGAGCGTATGCGCCGTGGAATCGATGAGACCACTCACACGACCGAGTACGACACCGGCTCGGCGCCCGAGATTCGCAGGACGGCGACCGAGTCCGCGTACATCCAGAACTCCTCGGATGCTATGACCGCGTTCCGCCAGCAACAGGTGGAGCGTATGGTCTCCGACATCGGCGAGAAGATTCTGGCTATCGTGCTGTCGGTTTGGGACAAGCCCATCCCGATACAGATTCAGAACCGCGATCCCCTGCTCATGATCAACGATGTGTACGGTCCTCGTGAAGCTGAGATCGGTGAGCTCATCGAGTTCGACTTCGTCGGCATCGATCACGCCGGTCTGTACTCCGTGTCGACCGAACCCGGCTCACTGGTCGCACAGGCCAAGGAGCTTGAGCGTTCACAGGCGATGCAGATGTACGACAAGTTCCTCGCCAACCCGAGGTTCGCAAGCGACAAGTTCATGTCGTTCGTCATGTCGACGTTCCCGAGCATCCAGAACCCGCAGGACTTCATCCTGTCGGACGATGAGGTAGCCGAGGAAGCACAGAAGGCGGCTGAGGCTCAGGCACAGAGCGCACCGCAGCGGGCACCGCAGGCACCATCCGGGATGGGACCAGAGACTCCCGGCGAGTTGGCGGCATCAGAGCTTGGGGCAATCGCTCCCGGCGTTGGATAGGGTGAATACGGAGTTCGGCTCCACTCACCGGAGGAGGAATCATGGCGGACAGAGTAGTAGACAGCACGGATTTTTCTGC
Organism: Actinomycetota bacterium; assembly: GCA_027859125.1. Lineage (GTDB taxonomy): Bacteria > Actinomycetota > Coriobacteriia > Anaerosomatales > UBA3086 > UBA3086. Next base: position 1,150 of record JAQIBK010000205.1, read on the forward strand.
TATCGTTACAGAAGCACAGAAGGAACTTGACCCGCCCACGGACACGGATGAGGAAACGGAAGTCACGACCTCCACAGGAGACACCGAGACTCCCCCCGCACCGAAGGAAGTGGATCCCGAGTCGGAAGTTCCGAAGCCCGAGGGTGAAGAAGCTGGCGCCACCGCCGACGAAGGCGACACGGCAGACGGCGACGCAGAACCCGAGGATCCGTTCGCGCACATCAAGGACGAGGATCTATCCCCTGTCGAGCTTGCGACCATCAAGCGCCTGCAGGCCGTTCTCACGAAGAACCGCCAGAAGGACCGCGACGAGGTTACTGATGCGAAGGCAAAGGCAGATTCCGAAGTCACCGAGGCGCCGGCGGAGACCGATCGACTCAAGGCAAGAATCGAGGAGCTCGAACGCCGAGGTCAGCAGCCGGAGACGAAGCCCGTTGAGTCATCTCCCGACGACGACCTAGCAACCGAGTACAAACGCTTGAATCTTGGTGAGCCGATCGCCGAGGACGACATTGAAACGCAGGGCGATTTCGCTCGGTACAACCGTCAGCGAGACGTTCGTCATCAGATGGAGATTTCCGAGGCCAAACGAGGCACGGAGTTGGCAATCCTGCAGTCCGAGGCACGTTCTCTTGAGTTCACAGCTCCCGAGGCGGCCGAGCACTCCAAGGAGATCATCGCAGAAGTCGCAAGGCAGAGGTCAGCAGGGGAATCCCCCAGCGTTCTAGCCGCGTGGAGGACTGTGAAGGCCAACATCCCGGAGCCGAAGTCTGATGAGGAATCAATCGATCCGCAGGCAGCCTTTGAGTTGGGCCGCAGGCAGGGTATGGCGGAAGCCACCAAGGGCAAGATCGCCGTTCCAGCATCGGGCAACGGTTCGGGTAGCGGTACTCCGCTGGAGAAGGGTGCATCGATAGATGACATCTTCAGCGCAGCGAAGGCCGACCTCACGAGCGGTTCCCGCGAGAAGTAACGAAAGGGTGACACACCATGGCCATGTCAAACCAGTTCAGTGAACTTGCGACAACGACTCTGCGCAAGTACGCGAGCTTGAACCTCGCTAATCAGGTATTCAACGCTGACCCGCTGTTCGCATTTCTGTTTGCGAAGGGGCAGGCTGGCGGCACATATGACGGCGGAGAGTTCATCTCCGAGCCGCTGATGTACAAGAAGAACGATACTGTTTCTTCGTACTCCGGCTACGATGAGTTGAATAACACTCCGCAGGACACCGCCGCTACCGCCGTGTTCAGTCCGAAGTCCTACTCCGCAAGCATCACGCTCGATGGTGAGACGATGCGCAAGAACAGCGGCGAGGCAGCCAAGATCAACCTGCTCAAGAGCAAGATCAAGCAGGCCGAGATGTCTCTCCGCGACGATCTCTCCGAGGATTCCTACCTCGATGGTACTGGCAACTCAAGCAAGGACATCACGGGTCTCGCCGCGGCTTGTTCCGCGTCTGGAACCTACGCTGATATCTCTCGCTCGACCTACTCATGGTGGGCCGCACAGTCCGACGCAACGGCTGTCGCAATGGACACCGGTTGGATGCGCACGATGATCAACGATATCCGTGGTTCATCTGCCATGGGCGCCCCCGATATGGTCGGCGTGTGTGACCTCATCATCTGTTCGCAGACGCTCTACGAGTCCTTTGAGGCTTTGCTTGAGCCGCACCTGCGCGTTCAGGGCGCGACTCTCGGCGCACTCGGCTGGGAGACTCTCAAGTTCAAGGGTGCAGAGCTGGCGTTCTCGGAGTACATGCCGTCCGGTACGTGCTACTTCATCTCCTCGGAGTACATGAAGGTCGTGGCACACCCCGAGGCCAACTTCTCCACTGACGAGTTCCAGAAGCCCGTCAATCAGGACGCACAGGTCGCCCACATCTACTGGATGGGCGAGCTCGTCGTCAACAACTGCCGTCGCCTTGGTGTAGCCACCAACAAGACTGCATAGAAAACGAGAGGAGGATTCATCATGACTACTACTCAGATTGTCGAATCTGGAGATCAGAAGGGCGAAGTCAAGTCAGTTGGTGGCGTTCAGTACATCAAGGCGTACTTCGCTTCCGGTTTCACGCAGTACACGCCGTACGTTCTCGATCAAGGTGCTACGCTGTTCAACCCGACCGCTAGTGCTCCTGCGACGAACGCCGTCGCCAACAGCCGCGTTGTTGTGCCGCAGGGCGACACGACCACGGTCGCCGGTTGGTATTGGGCCGCGTTCCAAGGC
>JAQIBK010000267.1 GCA_027859125.1 Actinomycetota bacterium
ATGTCTGACGACTCTGCACCCGACACCGCGTCGACCATCGCTTCCCCGGTGATCGGATCGACGAATACCACTGCGGCATGGCGGCCGAAGTCCATGGGATCCGGGTCGGCCTTCTCGAGCTCGAATGACCAGCGTGTGACCCCTTCCCACCAGCTGAGACGCACCTCCTGGACCACGTACTCGTCGTAGCCTGCGGACTCGGCGGCAGCGTCGAGCGCATCGGTGATGAAGATCTCCGGCCGGTGGGGATCGGCCTCCTCGTTCGCGAGCTCGAAAGCGCTACGCGAGGGGATCCACTGCCACGTCGGCAGGGTGATGTTCACATCCGCCGTCTTGGGGACCTCGATACCGTTCTCGTAGGTCCGGTAGCGCACGCTGTACTCGAGCATGTCGCCGTCGGGCGTCACACCGGACACGCGCCGGAGCGCTGTCCTCCGCATGGTCGAGATGTCGAACTGGGGCAGGTATTCGATCATCCACTCGTCGCCGAGCTCGAGCACCTCATCACGGGAGGGCTCTCCCGGATAGGGCGTCGCATCGATCGGATCCTGGTAGACCTGCGTGCCGGGGCTGTAGGAATATAGCATCTGACGAGAGGTATCGACGATGAACTCGCTGTGGGTAGCCGGATCCCTGTAGGCCTCGAAGTCATCGCCGCCGAGCCAGGCGCCGGCGCTTTCGATCGGTTCGAGTACGACGTCATCGCGTCCGGTGACCGCTGCCACCTGCTCCTCCAGGCTCGGCGCCGTCTCCTCGGCCATCGGGGTCTGCGACGTCGGCGAACTGGCCGTCTGCTCTTCTTCCGCTACGTCGTGTGCATCACTGCTGGTGCAGCCGGACAGCACCATCGCCGTTACCAACAGCACCGTGGCGAAGCTCTTCGCCGCGTGTGACGTGGTCATGAAGTCCCCCTGCTCTCAAGTACGCTGCGCATCGACTGAATTGCACTTGAACTGCGGTGTCAGTAGTCGTCTGTGTCTGCTAGTGCGGCTCTTCGGTTGCAGAGTCCGCAATCGTCCTCGCGAGCCGATTCATGTCGATGGCCGGCAGGAGGAAGCCAGATATCGGACTCTGATTGAGAAGACTCGCCGCACTGCCACGCAGTGTGCTGTAGAGCAACGCTACACCATTGGTCAGAAGAACCGTCTTCTGTTGATCGGAGGCTCCGTCGGGCAAGCCCACAAACGCATCAGCATTGATATCGAGCGAGAACACCGGCAAGTCAGGATCGCCGCCGCGAATCGCGACGTCTAGTTCAATGCGAAATCGACTTTCGTCTGTCTCGTGCTCGTAGAAGTCGTAGGACAGGTCTATGCCTGCCTCGACAGAGCCATCAAGGTCGGCGTCATCACGCACCTCAAACGAGAAACGGCGTACGGTGAAGGCCTCCAGCTCCAGATCTGAGAAGATGCTTTCGTCCACCCCTAGCCTGCCTTCATCATGTCGGCCGGCTCATCAATCGGAGGGATGACAAAGGGCTTGGTGTAGTCGCCCGTTGGTGAGGCCTTGGTTGAGCGAGGCTGGGCTACCGAGGCCCCACCCCTGTAATAGTGCTTCCACTTGGTCTCCGTGCCACACGGAGCAAGTGTGAACACAAGCTTACAGTCCAGGGCATCTGCGACACCGACAAGGGTCTTGAGAGTGAAGTTGTCATTTCCCTGAAGGATGCGGGTGATACGAGGTGGCTTGACGCCTATCCGGCGAGCAAGATCCGCTCTGCTGACGTCCGTTTGCTCCATCCGATCGAGGAACTCACCAGTGAGCGAAAGAATCAAATCCTCGACCTGGTATTCGACGGAGTCGACAGACTCAGCTATGCGTCGTTCGAGCTTACTCAACGTACGTGCCCTCCTTCGAAAAGCGCTCAGCGAGTTGCGCCGCACTTTCTATCATCCTGTCAGATTGCCTCGTCCTTCTGCCCTTTTGCTTCTTCATGCCGTCAGTACAGATGAATCCACGATCGGCCTGGAAGCAGAACAGTCTGTGCTTGTGCGACTTGAACTCGAATACTGGGCCAGACAACTGCTTGAATCGCTCTGGATGGCGATACGAGGGATTGGCGTCCACCCTGCGCATGACCGGGAGCAGTTTGTTGAAATTCGACTGTTCAATGGCATCGAGGAAGTCCTCCACCTTGCATCGTCCGGTGTCTGTCTCCAAGAGCCAAACGTTGGAGAACGTCTGTGAAACCTTGTGGGCAGCCAGATCTGACTTGGCTCTCACTTCAGTCGTTCCTCGGAGCCAGTGCTGTGATGTTAATACCCATGTTAAGTACCGTCAACTCCTACCGGTAGAATCGAGGTCCTCCCGGAACCGGTCGTACAGCCACCCGATCAGTACCGTTGTGTCACTCGGTCCATCGGCGGGGTGATCGCGCCGTCCGACGATGGAAGCATACGAGTTGGGTCTGACATCGAAACAACCTTGTCGCTCTGCCACGAACGTGCTCTCGGAGGCGTATCAGGCGTGAACGCTCTCCAATGGTCGTACGAATGGCCACATTCGGCTCCGAAACGCCGGCGGGGAGCCGCTGCGGTCTCCCGCTACACGACTCCCCACCAGGGGATTCTCTGGTCGGGCTGGCCGGACTTGAACCGACGACCCCTTGTCCCCCAGACAAGTGCGCTACCAAACTGCGCCACAGCCCGATATGCGGTTGCGCGGCGCGCGTCGCACGCGGCGCGGGATGATTCTACTGCCGGACCCTTCCACCCTCAAGGACCCCGACCCCACGTGCAGCTACCGGCGTGCCGTCCGGGGCTCGCGAGCAGCGATCGCGCGGGCGTCCGAGCTGCGTCCGGCTCAGACCACCGGGCCCCCGGTCACTCCCCCGCGATACACGATGACCTCCACCTCGTGGAGCGTGACGAGCCCGTCGCCCACCATCGCGGCGAAGACCTCCGCGAGCGCGGCGACCCGATGCTGCGCGTCCACGACCGTCACCACGACCGGGTCGTCCTGCGACATGCGTGGCTTGTGCCGGTCGAAGAGCCGGCTGGTGGCGCCGAAGCCGCTCAGCCCCCGGGTGACCGTCGCGCCCGCGCACCCGGCAGTGCGGCTCGCGTCGACGAGCGACTCCCAAAGCGGCCGGTCCTCGTAGGAGTCGTCCGCCCCCACGTAGGCCGTGAGCTGCACCGCCCGGCCGGTGATGTCCATCGTTACCCAGCTCCCTCTTCGTGCGTGTGCTCGCCGGCTCCCGTCCGCGCCGCGAGCAGTCCCTGCACGCGATCCAGCAATTCCCGTGCGATGACGCGCTTCGGAGCGGGCCCGAACGGGTCGGCCCCGTCGGCGGTCACGAACGTCACCGTGTTCTCGCGCGCGCCGAACGCCGCACCGCCCGACACGTCGTTGGCGACGATCATGTCGAGCCGCTTGCGCTCCAGCTTCGCGCGCGCGAGAACACGGTGA
>JAQIBK010000021.1 GCA_027859125.1 Actinomycetota bacterium
GCACCGAGCATGACCCAGTCATGCACATCGTGTCCGAGGAGGACCGGATGCAGGAGCGATGCCAATCCGACAGCTGCTGTTCCCTTGAGAAGATCCAGAGCCAGCACCGTCACACCGGCGCGAGTACCCAGCACCCGGAGCACGTTCGTGGCACCCGTGTTCCCTGAGCCATGCTCGCGAATATCAACCCCATAATGCCTGGAGATCAGCAGCGCGAACGGAATGCCGCCCAGCGCATAGGCCGCTACAAGGGCCGTGACGATCCGGACCGTCTCCATGAGTCGATCAGTCCTTCTGGCGGAACTTCAAAGTGATAGGAGTACCAGTGAGATCGAACGCCGTTCTCATGCGGTTCTCCACATATCTCTTGAAGTTGTCGTCCGCGAGTCGAGGGTGGTTCGCAAAGAACGTGAATCCGGGTGGCTTCACACGAGTCTGCGTAACATAGTTCACGCGCAACGTCATGTTGCCCTTGGAGACGGTATGGCCGAAGTCGCGCATCTCAGTGAGAAGGCGGTTGAGGCGGCTTGTCGTGATGCTCTGGGAGTAGGCCTCGTGGACGGTGTCGATCATCGTGTACAGACGTTCAACACGCTTGCCCGTCAATGCGCTCAGGCGAACCATCGGCGCATACTTGATGAAGCCGAGTTTCGTTTCGACCTGGTCCAGGAGTGCTTCGCGCTTCTCCTCGTCGTCCATGAGATCCCACTTGTTGAGCACCAGGATCAATCCACAACCGCGTTCCGCGGCGAATCGTGCGACACGCTGGTCCTGATCCGTGACTCCGGTTGTCGAGTCGATGACCAGAAGGGCAATCTCGGCACGGTCGATCGCACGCATGGCGCGAACGAATCCGTAGTATTCGACTGATGCGTCGATATTGGCCTTGCGGCGCAGTCCCGCAGTGTCTATCAGCCGATATTCGCGATCACCGCGACCGACCACTGTGTCGAGTGTGTCACGCGTGGTGCCGGCCACTTCACTGACGATGGCACGTTCGGAACGCGACATCTTGTTCAGCAACGAGGATTTGCCGGCGTTCGGCTTGCCGATGATCGCCACGTCGATCATGTTCCCCTCATCCTCGGGGCTGGCCTCCGGCGGCAACGCGAGAACGAGTGCGTCGAGCAGATCACCGGTGCCGTGTCCGTGAGTCGCAGACACACCATACGGCTGACCTAGGCCCAGGGCCCAGAACTCGTGGATCGCATCCTCCACGTTGGGAGTGTCCATCTTGTTCACCACGAGTAGCACGGGCGCCGCCGTACGCGGTAGGAGCCGCGCGACCTCTTCATCGGCGGTCATGATACCTGTCTTGCCGTCGACGAGAACGATGATGATATCCGCCTCGCGAGCAGCGGTGATCGCCTGTTGCGTGATCGATGCCTGGAAGTCGTCCTCACTGCCGGTCTCGATACCACCGGTGTCGATCATGATGAACTCGCGACCGTTCCAGTCCGCTTGGTGATAGCTGCGATCTCGCGTCACACCGCGCATCTCGTGAACTATCGCGTCGGAAGTCTGGGCTATGCGATTGACGAGGGTGGACTTGCCCACATTTGGGCGACCGACCACCGCTACGATTGGAAGTGCCATTGTGTCACCGTATCTTCGAATCGAATGTAGAACGGCCGAGGAGAGCCTCGGCCGCACCTGCAGCATAACAGGATACCACGCGTACATGAGCGTTGGCCTCGTCGGCGATGTCAGTCGCACTCATGTTGTCCAGAGTGACTCCGTCGGCATTGAAGATGAGATCCGGAAGTACGTGGATATCGCCGGGATCGCTGTCCTCCAAAGCCATAACGATGTCTTTCCCAGTGAGGAGACCTGTGACACTGACACTCCCTGCGAAGAATCTGTTCTGAACTGGCAGTACCCTTGTGACGACTCCGTGTTCTGTGTTCCCCAGAGCGCTTTCGAGCACCGGCGCGAACAAGGTGCCCGTCACGAACACGAGCTTCTCGTCGCTTGCCGTCCACTCACCAACATCATCGATGTGCGCTGTGAACTCGTCGACGAACGACCTGACCATCCCGATGCCGTTCTCGAACTGCGGAAAGTCATCGTAGTGGTCCCACTCTGGAACGGGTCTGTTCGCGTTCAGGTAGAACTCGTCCGCGGCGTACACGCGACCTATGCCGTCACGATCGCGAAAGGCGTTGTGCCATGGCGCGATCTCGTCAAGCAGGCCTGCGGCCTTCAGGACATCCTGATACGAGGTGTCGAACCTCGTCTGGTGACCTGTGTATCCAAGAGGAACGATGCCGACGGACTCTACTCCTTCGCGCTCAGCGAGCCAGCGTAGGGATCGCTCGAGCACGTCTCCATCGTTGACACCCGGAACGGCAACGATCTGGATGTGCACATCGATGCCACCTTCCAGAAGCTGGTCGAGTCGCTCAAGGCCTCGATCGTTCCTGGCGCATATGAGCCGCGAGCGTACATCGGCGTCCACGGCATGCAGTGACACATGAAGTGGAGAGAGTCCCTGCTCCAGAATGCGCTCGACATCCGCGTCATCCAGATTGGTGAGCGTGACGAAGTTGCCCTGGAGGAACGAGAGCCTGTAGTCATCGTCCCGCACATAGAGAGACGGTCTCATTCCACGTGGCAACTGAGTCATGAAGCAGAAAGCACAGGAGTTGTCGCACGTTCGAACCCCGTCGAACAGGATGTCTCTGAAGTCCAGACCCCAAGGCTCGCCCGATTCTCTGCTCAGTTCGATCTCCCGCATCGAACCGTCAGGCGATCCGATCGTGACGTGAACCTCTTCTTCGGCCGAGTGCCACCTCCAGTCGAGGATGTCGTGCACCACTCTGCCTTCGGCGGTGATCACGGTGTCGCCCTCTCGGACGCCGGCGCTATCCGCCGGGCTGCCGACGACCACATGGGACACCAGCCCACCGCCGCTGTTCGGAATCTGAGTCTCGTACGGCTGCCCCGTTCGCACGATCAGCCCATCCCCTTGATCGCCTCAACGACACCAGCCATCTGTGCATCGGGGGTCGAAGCGCCCGCAGTCACCCCCACACTCTCCAAACCATCGAACCATGCAGGATCGACCTCATCAGCAGTCTCCACATGATGCACACGGGGATTCACGGCCCGGCATATCTCGGCCAGACGGGCAGTGTTCCCCGAGTTGTGCCCGCCGACGACGACCACTGCATCGACAGTGAGGGCGAGTTCCTCGGCGCTGAGCTGACGCTTGGCCGTCGCGCTGCAGATCGTGTTGCAGACGCGCAGCTCCGACACACGTGGCAGCAGCGCACTCACGACCTCCTCGAGACGGGACAGCGACTGAGTGGTCTGAACGACCACGCCGATCTTGCGCGCGGGGAGTTTGGCGGGAAGATCCACTGCCGACTGGACTATGAGTGCCGACCTGCCGGCGTGAGCCAGGATTCCCTCGACCTCAGGGTGATCCTCTTCGCCGACTATGATGACGCTGTACCCGCCATTGGCCAGTTCCTCGGCACAGGTGTGCGCGGCGGAAACGAAGGGACATGTGGCATCGACCACATCCAGCCCCCTCTTGACGGCTTCTTCGATGATCGCGGGGTCGACGCCGTGAGAACGGACGACCAGTATCCCGTCGTCAACCTCGTCGAGACTGCTGGCGACATCGACACCTTTGTCCTTGAGCGCGGCGACCGCCTGGGGATTGTGGATCAGGGGACCCAAGGTGTGGACTTCCACACCCTGTTCAGAGGCTTCTTGGGCCAGTCTCAGGGCGCGCTCAACGCCATAGCAGACACCCGCATGACGAGCGACTTCGACGCGCATGGGATCAGCCCCTTTCGGCCTCTTTGCGTGCGGATTCGATCCGCTCCATGATATCCGAGGTCATGGCTTGCATGCGTTCACGCCTTCCGCCCTCGTATTCCGACGGAACAACGGGCTCCCCATAGACCAGAGTGATCCGCGGGAAATGGATCCGTTTCGAGTCACCCAGGCGGATCTTGTCGGTGCCCGCAATGCCAACCGGCACGACCGGCGCATTCGTTCGCATGGCCAGGAAGGCGGCACCGTCTTGAGCCTGCGCCAGTCCGTCCTGATTTCGTGTGCCCTCCGGGAAGATTCCAACGGCCATCTCATGTTTGAGCAGTTCGCTGGCACGAGCTATCGACTCACGATCCGCCACGCCCCGGCGCACAGGGAACGCGTGGACCCTGGGCAGAAGCCATGCAACGAACTTGGATCCCTCGAACAGTTCGCTCTTGGCCATGAAGTGCACCGGGAAAGGCAGGCTGAGAGCGATCACTATCGGATCCATGTATGAGATGTGATTGCCGGACAGGATTACCCGTCCTTGGGGAACCCGCTCCCTGTGCCTCCAACGCACTGGATAGAAGAACCGGAGACTCACACGTGCGATCAGCCATATGACTCGATATACGGGCTTCATCGGGCATCATCGACCAGGGCCGCAATGGCAGCAACGACGTCATGTATGGTCATGCCCGTGGTATCCAGTTGGATCGCATCTTCGGCGGGCCGCAATGGGGCTGTCTCACGGGAGCTGTCGGCGTGATCTCTATTGACGAGCCCCTCACGCACGCGGTCGGCGGCTGTTTCCACACCGCGCTCCGATAACTCCACGTGCCGACGTCTTGCACGCTCATCGGCCGACGCTGTCAGGAACACTTTGACGTCAGCGTCGGGGAACACGACGGTGCCTATATCGCGACCCTCCATGACTGTATCGGAGGTGCTCGCGATCTCGCGCTGACGCTTCACCATTGCAGAGCGGACAGCCTTGTTGCGCGCGGCAACGCTGACGGCGTCATCGATTCTCGGAGTGCGAATATCGGCGGAAACGTCGCGTCCGTTCAACATGACGGTGGTGGCGATCGCGGCGTCGCCCTCGTATGCGAAGTCTATGCGCACGCTGCGAGCCAACTCACCCATCGCAGACTCATCGTCAAGTGATATGCCACGCGCAAGTGCCTCCAGTGCCACCGAGCGATACATGGCACCGGTATCGAGATAGTGCATACCGATGCGGGTCGCAAGGGTCTTGGCGACCGTCGACTTACCTGATGCGGCCGGTCCATCTATCGCAACTATCATCGAACCACCCAGGATGTGTGGAGTCTGCAGGTCAGAGAGGCATATCGCCGCCAGAATCATAGCATGCGCAGATCCGTCAGAAGCTCAGCGATGCAAGGTCGGTGGAGAAGCCGGGATAGGATATATCGACAGCCTCGAACCTGTCGATGACCACGGGCGCCGACGCGATCGATGCGGCAACGGCCCAGGCCATGGCCAGTCTATGGTCTCCCAACGAGTCCAGCTCTGCCCCGGACAGCTCGGCGCGACCATCCACCTCGAGCCAATCAGGTCCACTGCGTGCTTCCACACCAAGGGCTAACAGACCCTCGTGGACCGCCTTGAGTCGGTCCGACTCCTTGACCCGGAGCTCACCCACATCCTCGAAGCGCGTGGTGCCGACGGCCTGTGATGCGATGACGGCCAGTATCGGGACCTCATCGATCAGAGATGGAATCTCCTGCGACTCGACGACCGTGGCCACAAGGTCACCAGAGTATCGGGCGTGCACTGTTCCCACACGCTCAGGTGCCTGATCGATACGGACATCCACGCCTATATCGGCACCCATACGATGAAGGACCCGTAGGAACCCTGTACGTGTCGGGTTCAGACACACGTCCGGTAGAACAACATCACTACCGGGCACAAGAATGGCCGCTGCGACCATGAAAGCTGCCGACGAGGGATCCGCCGGAACGGCCATATCGCACGCAGTGGGAACAGTGGGCCCCTCGATCCAGCACGAGAGTTCGTCCAAATCCCTGCCGACTTCGACACCGAAAGCAGGCAGCATCGTCTCAGTGTGATCCCGACTGGGTGCTGGCTCCGTCACAACAGTGCGGCCTTGACCGCGTAGGCCTGCGAGAAGAAGCGCGGTCTTCACTTGAGCGCTCGCAACTGGGATCGTGTGGATGCCGCACCGTATCGCGCCACCATGAACCGTGATAGGCAGTCGTCCGTCCCTGGTCGTGAACTCTGCGCCCATGCCCGCGAGCGGGACAGTGACTCGTGCCATAGGACGCTCGGAGAGTGATTCGTCGCCAACGAGCGTGACCGTCACATCCCAGCCTGCCAGCAGACCCAGCAACAACCGTGACGTGGTCCCGCTATTGCCGCAATCCATCGGAGTCGAAGGAGAGATCGGACCTGACTCGCCCCATCCAGTGACTGTCACATCGAGCCCCACGCGCGCGGAGTCGACCGCGACCTCTGCACCCAGAAGTGAGACCGCACCTATCGTGCTGCGAACATCCGCGCCGTCCAGAACTCCAGTGAGTCTGGATGTGCCTTCACTGGCAGCAGCGAAGAGGATCGCGCGGTGAGATATGGATTTGTCCCCGGGTAGCCGGAGTGTGCCCGACAGCGGACCTGCCGCTTCGCGCGCGTGGTATCTCATTGACCCTGCGCCCCTTCGCTCGTGTCGAGCGCCTTCAGTATCGGTTCGTACCCGCTACGTCCCAGCTCGGACATGAGCATATCGAAGTCGCCTTCATCGGTGAGGACCAGCACAAGATCAGCTCTGTCCTCGGAGCGGTGATCGATCTCGATGCTCTCTATATTGCATCCGGCGCGACCGACCAGAGCCGCCACCTCGCTGATGACGCCAGAGCGGTCGTGCACCGGGATGGTGAGCTCGCTGAGCTTCTCCGTCGCAGGCACCCACTGTGCCGGCAGTCCGGCACGAACCTCCGCAGCACCGGTGAGCCACGCATTGAGTGTCTCGGGGTCGCGTCCCCGAACCGCCGATGAGACACGACCGATCATGTCCCTTAAGTCATCGAGTCCCTTTGCGACTGAGTCAGCGTTATCCAACAGAATGCCCGTCCAGAGTCCGGGACTGCCGGCAGCAATACGGGTCGTGTCCTTGAATCCACCTGCAGCCAAGCGCAGGAGCTCATTGCTCTCCCCTGCCCTGTCCTTCGCAAGAGCCACAAGAGCTGCGGCGGCGACGTGCGGCACATGTGAGACCACAGCAACCGCCTCGTCATGCGCTGCCGCATCGACAGTCACTGCACGCGCACCGATCGCAGTGACGAGCCTGTGCATCTTGCGGAACACGGCCATATCCGTGTCCTCGGCCGGAGTGAGCACATAGTAGGCGCCCTTGAAGAGATCCGCTGATGCCGCTGCGATACCGCTGCGCTCCGAGCCAGCCATGGGGTGTCCACCCACGAAACGGCCCGTGCCCAGAGCAGACTGCGCTGTCTCCAAGACGCCCTGCTTTGTGGAGGCGACGTCTGTGACAGTGCCCCCATACCCAGCGGCGCCGAGACGTACGAGCCATTCTTGAGCGATAGAGGCGGGCGTCGCCAACACGATGAGCGCCTCGTCCTGACCGGCGAACCAACCCGCAGCCTCTGCCTCGTCGGGCGTCAGCGCCTCATCGACCACCCCGCGCTCCACCGCCTGACGCACGGTCTCCGGGTCAACGTCCACGCCTCTGACATGCGGCGCCCCTTTCAGGGCGTGCACTGCAGCGGCGAGGGATCCTCCTATCAAGCCGACACCGACGACTGTTATCGACTTGAATCCCGCAGGACTCACGCGGACCACCCCATCCTCGTGCCCATGAGCGACACCATTGGGGCGATATCCTTCATGACTGCCTCGAATGCCTCGGGAGTGAGCGACTGAGGACCATCGCACTTGGCGCGCTCCGGATCCGGATGCACTTCGACCATCAGACCATCAGCACCAGCGGCCAGACCGGCGCGGCACATTGGTGCGACAAGGTCTCGTCGGCCCGTTGCGTGCGAGGGGTCCACGATCACCGGCAGGTGCGTCAGCTGCTTCAGAGCTGCCACGGCCGCCAGATCCAAGGTGTTGCGTGTATACGTCTCGAAAGTGCGAATCCCGCGCTCGCAGAGAATGACGTCTCGATTGCCGCCCTTGAGGATGTACTCGGCCGCAGAGAGCAGCTCCTCGATCGTTGCCGACAACCCTCGCTTGAGAAGCACCGGCTTGTTCATGGAACCCAGGTCGTCGAGCATGCGAAAGTTCTGCATGTTGCGCGCACCGACCTGAAGAATATCAGCGTATTCCGCAACGATCTCGGCGTCACGTACGTCGATCACCTCGGTCACGACTGGAAGTCCCACTTCATCGCCGGCGATCCGCAGCATCTTGAGACCTTCCTCGGCCAGGCCACGGAAGGCGTACGGGCTGCTACGGGGCTTGTAGGCACCGCCACGCAACATAGTGGCGCCAGCATCACGGGCGGCACGAGCGACGACGCTCATCTGCTCCTGGGACTCAATGGAGCACGGTCCTGCGATCACTGCGATGTCTCCCCCGCCAACAGACGCGCTCCCGACGCGAACCACGGTGTCGTCAGCTTGGAAATCGCGTCCAACGAGCTTGTATGGCTTGAGAACGCGAATGACCTCTTCGACGCCGGGCAATCCTTCGAGTTCCAGCGCGTAGACAACCTCGCGATCACCGATGACGCCGATGATGGTCTTGACCTCGCCACCGGACAGATGCGCCTGCGCACCAGCCTCTTGCAGCAGTTCGACAACATGATCTATCTCCGGTCGGGACGCATGGTCCCGCATGATGACTAGCATCTGCTTCCCCTTCTCATGGCGCGAATACGACTGTAGTGCCGTCGTCCGCCGAGGAGGGCCGCTAAATGCTGCCGAGTCGGGCGGTGACGGACTCGAATGCGGCGATGGTGATCGCAGTGTCCTCCGGTGTTCCTATTCCCACACGCAGTGCAGGCGCAGTACCGAAGTCACGAACGATGACGCCTTCTTCGAGCAGTGCCTCGAAGACTTCGACCGGCCGCTTCGTCATGAAGTAGACGAAGTTGGTGTGCGAACGGTAGTACGCCACCCCGAGCCGATCGAAGCACGAATAAAGGTATGTCTTCTGTTCTTGATTCTCCAGCCGACGGCGCCGAATCTCCGGTTCGTCGAGAAGCGAGTAGTAGGCGGCTATCTGCGCGGGTGTGTTCACGTTGAATGGCTCACGGATCTTGGCGACAGCGCGCGCGAGGGGCGCCGGCATCGCACCATAGCCAATACGAAGCCCTGCAAGAGAGTAGATCTTGGAGAACGTGCGCAGCACGACAAGCGGTCGCACGCCATCGAAGGCATCGAGCGCGTCGGGGAAATCCGCATCCATCACGAACTCGAAGTAAGCTTCGTCGACCACGACGAGAACGTGCTCGGGCACCTTGTCCAGGAACTTCTCGAAGGCATCGCGTCCATATATGGTGCCGGTCGGATTGTTGGGGCTGCATAGGAAGAGCAACCGTGTACGTTCGTTGCACGCAGCCAGCATGGCATCAAGATCGTGCACACCATCGTCCGTGAGCGGCACCTTGACCGATGTGGCGCCGAACATCTGGGTGACCATGGGATAGACCACGAATGACGGCCATGCGAAAACGACTTCATCGGCCGGGCGGAGTACTGCCTGAGCGATCAAGCGGATGAGCTCGTTGGAACCGTTCGAGACAACAAGGTTCTCGTCGGCCACGTTCAGAGTCTCGCAGAGCTTTCCTGCGAGTGCCGTTGCCGACCCGTCCGGGTATCGGTTGAGACGCCCGAGGACAGCCGTTACCGCACGAATCGCTGATGGGAACGGGCCACAGGGGTGCTCGTTGCTGGAGAGTTTGAGGATCGTGTCCTTGCCGGAACGCTCTCGCACCTCGCTCGCTCGAAGACCCGGCGCATACGGCACCATGGGTTCGAGTTCAGAGCGTATCTGTGCGTCCCAATCCATCGTCGTCCTCCAAGACGTACCCGTACCGATAGCTGCAACGGGTTGCCGAGGATTGTCACCCGAACGAGCGCAGGATTCAAGCCCCGACCTGCACAGGGACAGTCTTGACGACTCCCTAGTCGGCCTGCCAGAAACGCTCGAGCATGGTATGCCCGTCGACAATGCGGAACAGCGCACACTGTGCATTCCGAATGTCGAAGGACCATATGGCGTCAATGGGAAGGCCCAGGAGATGAACCACTGCGGAGCGGAAAACGCCGCCATGGGTCACTATCGCAACCCTCATGGCAGCAGATGAAGCCGCGTCCACCGCAGCTCCGGAGCGGACAAGGATATCCGCCCTGGACTCACCACCAGGGGCGACAGGCGCGTCCTGCGCGCCGAACTGGAACTCGATGCCTCGATCCTGTGTCTGCTGATATGTGAGACCTTCGGCCTGGCCGAAATCGAGTTCATTGAGGCGCTCATCGACCACGTGCGGGACACCGAGTTTCGCCGAAGCGTTCTCCGCAACATGATGGGCCCGATGCAGTGGGCTCGACCAGATCTCATCGGGTTGGAAACCAACGATCTCATCCACGGAGAGCATGGCCTGGCGCTCACCTCGCGCAGTGTAGGGAGCATCACCGCGACCGACGAAACGCCCGTCCACATTGGCTTCCGTCTCGGGGTGCCGCACAAGTAGGATACGCCGTTCCTTCACCCTCAGATCACCCCGACCACTGCGGCAACGAACAGGAATATCGTCTCAGTCAGCAGCACACTCGCACCCATGACATCACCCGTGACTCCACCGAATCGCATCGAAACGAGATGCGGCACCACCGGCGAGATGAGCAGCCCCGTGCCGGCGACTATCCACCCGCGAACGCCAAGAAGCAGCACCAAGGGCATCAGGCCAACGACAACGGTGATTGCGGCCACTGCCACACCGATCACGTCCGGTCGCCTCATGACCGACACGCCGAGACCGTCGAGCCGAGCAGGCCTGCCTAGCCACGCAGCGCATGTCGCAGAGAACCTTCCCAGCACAGGCGAGGCGAGCACTGCCCACCCCACCAGTGATGCGTGCTGGAGAATCGTGGTAAGTGCGACCGTCTGCACGAGTGCGATCAGAACAAGAGTGGTGACACCGAAAGCGCCCACAGTGGAGTCGCTCATGATC
>JAQIBK010000014.1 GCA_027859125.1 Actinomycetota bacterium
TCTCTACCGCCTCGCCGGCCTCGGCATCCACGCCTACCTCGCCTCGCACCTCCTCAAGCGCCCGGCCGATCTCTTCATCGGTCACCGTGAGCGGCGGCTCGAAGCGGATCACGTTCGGGTCGTTGAGGGTGTAGGCGGTGATGATGCCATGATCTTGCAGCAACAGTCCGGCTACAGAGGACGCCAGGTACTCGTGGCTGAGGCTCTTCGCGATCTTCGGTTCGTAGAACTCCACGCCGAGCATCAACCCCCGGCCGCGCACTTCCTTCACGAGTCCATACCGCTCGCCGATCGACTCGAGCTCCCGCTTGAACATGTCGCCTTTGCGGCGCGCCGCCCCAGCAAGGTCGTCGCGCACGATGATCTCGATCGTCTTGAGCGCCGCGGCGCAGGCGCGCGTATTGCCTCCGAACGTCGAGGTATGCAGCACGCAACGGTCGCGATCTCCGTAGCCGGCCTCCCACACGGCGTTCGTCGCCACGGATGCGCAGATGGGCATGATCTCGCCGCCGACGCTCTTTGAGAGCGCCATGATGTCGGGTCTCGCTCCATCGTGTTCGACGGCGAACAGCGTCCCTGTGCGGCCGAAGCCCGTCTGGATCTCGTCAGCGACAAGGAGCGTTCCGTGGGTGTGACACAGCTCCTCGGCGGCCTTCATGTAGCCGTCCGGCGGCACGATGATCCCGCCCTCACCCTGGATGGGCTCGACGATGAATGCGGCGCATTCCTGCTCAGAGAGCACAGCTGCGAGCGCGTCGGTGTCGCCGAACGGCACGCCGTGACAGCCCGGCACGAGTGGTTCGAACGGTTGGCGGTACTTATCCCGCCCCGTCACGGAGAGGGCTCCCATCGACTTGCCATGAAAGGAGTCCTCGGCGTAGACGAAGTCCCGTCTGCCAGTACTGATGCGGGCGAGCTTGAGAGCACCCTCCACAGCTTCGGCGCCGCTGTTGCAGAAGAAGCACTTGCTGAGATCACCCGGCGTCACGGTCGCGATGCTCGCCGCGAGCGGCGCGACGAGCGAGCCGAGCGACGCCTGCAGCAGGTTCGGCAAGTGCGACACGCTCTCGACGGCCTCGGTCACCTCAGGGTGGTTGTGGCCGAGGTTGAGCGCGCCGTACCCCCCAAGGAAGTCCAGGTACTCTCTCCCTTGATCGTCGGTCACCTCCACACCCTCGGCGAGGACAAAACGCCTGTCGAAGCCGATGAGTCCGAGGAGTGAGCACAGGTCCGGGTTCACGTGCGCCTTGTAGAGTGAGATCGTCTCAGCGCGTTCGAGCGCCCGGGCTCGCTCGAGCGTGATCGGCTGGCCTGAGTCGCGCATGGCGACAGCCCCCCTCACATCTGCGATATGAAGGGTCTCTACCCCGTTCGTTGCTCCCATACATGTGGGACAGTCGCTGGAGCGAGTTCGAGATCACCGTCGATGCGCAACCGAGTAGCCCTCAGGAAGGCCGATCCGCCACAGCATGAGGATCAGGATGATCGCCAGCAGTACCTCGAAGCCTGCCATCCTCGCGTAGCCTGCACTTGCTGGCGACACCCAAGGGCTACGTAGGGCAGCGTCGAAGGCGGCCGCATTCAGCCTGTACGATCACCGCCCATGCGAGCCCATTGCGTCGGTCTCGCCACGCGCGAGCGAGTCCGAACATGAGAAGGCCTCGGAACACCACCTCCTCGGTGACTCCGACCACCAGCTGCTGCCAGCCGGCCATTCCGGCCATCATCAGGACCACCACTGTTGCCACGAGCGTGGCGACGCGCTGGACCGTATCAGATAGGGGCTCGAGTCCCGTTGTCGTGGCAAGTATGGCGACCGCCATGGCTCCCACAGCGAGCCAGATCGCGATGCCTAGCAGGCTGAAGCTCGCAGGGTGATCGTCGGCGAATCGGGCCACGCGACTCGACACGATCCCCCCTTCACGTGTGTCGAACGTGTTTGCGCTTCACCAGCGGCGCGCCGGCGAGCGGTTCCGACCTGAGTCTAGCGCACGAGGCGCGCCGTCTGTGTGGAAGCGCGGGTTAGTGATCACACGCGCTGATGTTGCCCCGGGAGGTCGAGGCATTCCCGGTTCAGGCTGGCAACAGGACTCGCGTTGGCCAAGTGCGGCCGCCGTGCACTCACCAGCTGTGATCATGGTCTATGTCGATAGGAGCGGCACTCGCACGGGGCGATTCCTGGGGTTCACTCGTCACGCGCTTGAAGCTCTCGCGCACCGCCATAGTTGCCAAGGACGAGTGCATCGACCACGGCTCTGTAGTCGGCGGAGGACTTGATTTCGGACTGCCTTGTCTCGCGCAGTCGAGTCAGCCAGCCAACGAGCAGGAATCCACAAGTCAGAGCAGCCCCGTCATCCCCCACCACAAGCCTCCGCACCCAAGCCAATCCAGGATTGACTTGTACGTCGAGTGGCTGCGCCTCCAAGAAGCCAACTAGCTGATCGACGCAGGACATCTCCCCACGCGCGAGCTTCAGCCAGTCGTCTATGTGGTCTGCCACAGTTTCGACCGGCAACCAGTGAGCTCGAGCACGAGCCAGATCATCATCGAAGTTCCCTGGAAATGAGGAGGGGCGCGGAGATGGCATCATCTCCTCCACAAGTGACTCCCTGGCGTGACGTTCCGAGGAATCCCACTCCTCGCCAAGCCGATCAATCGCGCGACTCATGAGCGTCGGCCATACGGCAGCCAACGACGCAGATACCTCAGGCTCATACGTAGCAACCAGTTGCAGATCCTCGAGAAGGTTGGAGAACGCCCGTGTGGTGGGCTGGAGCCTGTCGACCATCTCGAGAATGGCTGGCGCCACATCGTCACCTGCCATCCTGATGACTGACGCAGTGACTGCCGCCCTCCATTCGTCCCGCTCGCCGTAGTCGTGCTCCGCCGAATGACATGCCGCACGTCCATAAGCATCAAGCAGTACTGGTGCAAGCTGTGCTGCGCGTTCACTAATGCATGTCGAACTTGAGGCAGCGTCTACAACGGCAACACACGCAGGCATCAAATGGGGCAGCATGAGGTTCTCAGCGCTGATCAATGGCAGCTCAGTGATCAGATCGCCCTCGATCGTCTCAATACCCCGACGGCCACCACCCTGGTCCCACGGACCAAGCGCGAGGCTTCTCGCTCCGGCCTCTATCGCCGACCACAGCGACTCGTGAGCTTCGCATGTGGTCCCGTCCGCAGCGCACTCTCGAAATACGCGCCGAATGCCCTCGGCCGCATACCTGCGAACCTCCACGAACCTGCTCGACATACCGGCGACTAGGGCATCGACAAGCCTGCTATCTAGCGTCGCGCCCGGAGAGAGCACCGCGCTGGGCAAGGC
>JAQIBK010000163.1 GCA_027859125.1 Actinomycetota bacterium
CACTCGTGTCCGTCGATACGGGAACCAAGGCGGGTTTCTGCCTTCCATTCCGATACGCGGCCCCCTTTATCGGTGGGAGTCCGTCGGACCTAATCAGCCAGAACGTTCGGCCTTTGCTCCGAAGCTTCAGGGGTCCATTCTCTCGATCCTTGGCATCAGGTTTCCACTGTCCCCGACTCTCTATCGCCTTCCAGACCTGAGATACTACTCCCCGTCATCAGCACATATACGATTGCCGAGGAGATTAGCACCCTGCGCGCCCCATGTGCAAGCCAAGGCGCAAGATCAGGAGTCGAGCCTCGGCGCGACAGGCGCCAGGTAGGGCTGATTGGGCTCAACTATCGGAGGCTCCATGCCCTCTGCCCCCAGAACCTCTCGCAGGCGTGTGATCCGACGGTTCTCTGGATCGTTCTCATCATCGGTGCTGCCATCACCGGACCAGCAGAAGAACAACTGAGCGAAGCCGGGGCCTGCCGTGGGCACGAAGTTGTTGCACCGCACCGCCTTCTCAAGGGCTGAGAGCATGTTGCGCGGGTCCTTGAGGAGCAGCATGCCCTCAGCGTCGGCGAGCTCGGCATGGCGCAAATGAGTGCGACGGTGGCCGAACGCAACGAACTCCGAGACGGCGACGAACGCGAGCGAGACTCCGAACAGCCACAGAAAACCTGAACCGGATGATCCCGACGAACCTGCACCTACGCTGAACGTCATCGATCTCCCCTGACGTGCTCCCGCGTTCATCCACACGGCAGAGCGATCGCCATCGAACTGGGGGGTCAGACTCTTGTGCGACTCACGCATCATCGCATCGTCAACGTGCCAGAAGGGGTTCATGAGCGCGGTCACACCGGTGGCCCAGATGGTGTCCCCTGCTTTCAGACGAGCCATGAGGTTCGCGAACACAGCACGCTGCTGATCGATGCTCAGTCGGTCAACGAAGCCCTGTGTGACACCGACCACTGCACGCTTCCCGGTCTGACCGAACACGAACGCGTTGACGTTGGACGTCTCGATAACGTGGAGGGCTGGCGCAACTTCGAAGCCCGAAGCTATGGCCATGTCCTTGAGCGCGTACTTGGTGGACAACATCTCACCTGTGGGCACAAGTGTCGCCTGAAGCGCGTTCATCACCCAGTTCTTGGAACGCAATAGAGCCCAGGTGACGTAGATGGCACCCAACGAGAAGGAGATAAGCGACGTCCAGCCGATGAATGACCAGAATTCGCGCATCAGCTCCGCTCCGAGTGGGATCTCTGCCAGGTAGAACGTCCCCATGCCGACCGCAACCACGATATCGATCGCCAACACCAGTGCGCACAAGAAGAGCGTGACGAATACGACCAGCTGAATCCGACTCCGGTCCACACGATCCCAGAGTGGTTCTCGCTTATCCTCTCGCACCTCGTACCTGGCCACACGACCCCCATTGAATGAACCGAAGCCGACCGGTCCTAGCGGCGCCGACCGTCGAGCTCGTCGGCCAGATCATCGAGGGACAGCCCCTCTCGAACCATGACGACCATGAGGTGATACATCAGGTCAGCCACCTCGTAGCGGATCTGCGGGAGATCCTGGTCGCGCGCAGCGATGATGACCTCTCCGGCCTCCTCCGCGATCTTCTTGAGGAGCTTGTCCTGGGGGCCAAGAAGCAACTTGGCGGTGTACGAGTCCTCGGGCATATCGCGCTTGCGCTGCTCGAGCACTGCGAAGAGACCGCGGAGGACTTCACCGATGTCCGGCTTGTCCGCTGGGTGCGGCGCTCCGAGGGGGCCGTTGGGATCGATCGTCACGAATCATCATCCTCCTTGGCGGCTTGCGCCGCGGTCTCATCATTTGACAGCGCCGGGGCGCGAAGTGATCGATAGAAGCAAGAATGCTCACCTGTGTGGCATGCGACACCCGTCTGATCGACGAGCACCAGCAGTGTATCGGCATCGCAGTCATAGCGCACGTCCATGACATTCTGCACGTTCCCGGAACTCTCGCCTTTCATCCAGTAGCTCTGACGTGAGCGACTCCAGAACCACGTGCTACCGGTTTCGAGTGTCTTGGCGAGCGATTCCGCGTTCATGTACGCGACCATGAGAACCTCTCCAGAATCGTGCTGCTGCACGACTGCGGGGATAAGGCCGTCCGTGCCGAACTTCATGTCGGCGATACTCAGATCATCACGCTCGATATCCACGTCTTCCTCTCATGTTCGAGCCATGCACGAAGCCTATCACTTGAACTAGCCCGGCATGCGATATTCAGAGCCGCCAAGCTGCCTCGTGTGCTCAAGGCGTTTGGTCGAGAACAACAACCCGATCGCAGCGGGTAGAAGGACCGCCATTATCGCACCGATCCAGCCGTCCGCAGAGCCGAGACTCTGAAGGCTCTCGGCCGATCCTGCATTGAGCATGTCGACAATCATGAGTGGCACCGAGGACAAGAATCCCACGATCACGCCCACCCACGCACGCCGGGAGATCAGCACCGCCGACATGACACCGACAGCCACACCCATCCACCATGAGATCACTATGGCCGTACCGTAGGCAGCACTGCCCGGCAGCTCATGGGTCTCCACGCCGCGTGTGAAATACCAGAGCATCGCCCCGACTAGGGAAGCCGGCAACACTCCGATCAGAATGCCCAGGACACTGCGCTTGATCCTTTTCACCCCACCCCTTGAAACTGCGAACCGTGCCTACAATCGTACGGGAACCCCATGCGACCGCATGCTCTCTTTCACCTCACGAATGCTGAACTCACCAAAATGGAAAACACTCGCAGCGAGTACCGCGTCCGCGTCCGCCTCGATGACCACCTCGGCGAAATGGTCGAGCTCGCCCGCGCCGCCGCTGGCGATGACCGGGATGCTGACCGCGTGGGTGACAGCGCGAGTCAGGTCGATATCGAATCCATCCTTGCACCCATCACAGTCCATGCTGGTGAGCAGTATCTCTCCAGAACCCAGCCGCTGCGCTTCGCTGGCCCATTTCACGGCATCCAGCCCTGTGTTGGTGCGACCACCGGAGACGAACACTTCCCAGCGAGCCGGCGAGGAGCCCGGCACACGACGAGCATCGATCGCAACCACGATGCACTGCGCCCCATATATGCGCGAGGTCTCGGTGATCCTGGTGGGGGCTTTGACCGCCGCGGAGTTCATGGAGATCTTGTCGCAGCCAGCGGACAGCATCGCCCTGATATCATCGGCCGTTCGCATGCCCCCACCCACTGTGTAGGGGATGAAGACCTCCTCGGAGGTACGGCGCGCAACATCGAGCATGAGAGGTCGATCCTCATGCGTGGCAGTGATGTCGAGGAACACGAGCTCGTCTGCACCTTCACTGTCATACGCAGCCGCCAGCTCTACCGGATCTCCAGCGTCACGCAGGTTCACGAAGTTGATGCCTTTGACGACACGTCCCTCATGAACGTCCAGACATGGGATGACGCGCTTGGTCAACATGGGGTCACGCCTTGCCCTTTCGCCTACCGGCTGCGATCGCCTCGGGCAGAGTGAAAGCGTTCTCGTACAGGGCGCGACCCACTATGACGCCCTCGATGCGCGGCCCTATGCTCAGCAGGTCCTCGATATCGGCCAGCGATCCGACGCCACCGGAGGCGATTATCGGAATGTCTATCTGATCGACGAGGGCACGATAGGCGCCGTAGTTGGTGCCCTGCTGCATGCCGTCCTGGCCTATGTCGGTGTAAGCGACACGCTTGATACCCAGAAGCTCCAGCTCGCGCACAAGCTCGAGTACGCCGTACTCCGTGCCCTGACGCCAGCCCTCGACTGCCACCTTGCCGTCACGCGCATCGATGCCCGCAACGATCCCGTCGTACTTGGCGCAAGCCTCTGCAACGAGCTCGGGCCGTGTCACCAAAGTCGTCCCCAGAACACAGCGCTGCACACCGGCTTTGCAGAGACGATCGAGCGTCTCCATTGATCGAATACCGCCGCCCACCTCGATGGGTACGTCCACGGCGGCTGCGATGCGCTCGATTATGTCGATGTTCTGGGGCTCACCGACCACAGCTCCATCGAGATCCACCACGTGGATCCACTCTGCACCGGCCTTGGCCCATTTACGAGCCTGGTCCACCGGGTCATCGTTGTATACCGTCACAGAGTCAAGCCGACCCTGGCACAGTCTTACAGCCTTGCCGTCGAGGATATCTATCGCAGGGAAGATCTTCATGAAGTTCGCTCCTCGACTATTCGTCCAAAATTCGCAAGAAGGTGCAACCCTTTAGTGGATGACTTCTCCGGGTGGAACTGCACCGCATACACATTGCACGACTGCACGGCGGCCGCGAACGGCACGCCATGCTCGACCGACCCGATGATACAGGAACCGTCCTCGGGAATGAGCCGATAGGAGTGCACGAAGTAGAACGCCTCCCCCTCGTCGATCCCTTCGAACAGAGGGCTACTCCTGGGGTAGTCGACCGTGTTCCACCCGATGTGCGGGATCTTCACCCCGTCAGGCAGGCGCTCGCATGTTCCAGGCACCAGGCCCAGGCCCTCCCACTCGCCTTCCTCCAGTCCCACTGAGGCCAGCAACTGCAGCCCAACACAGATACCGAGCAATGGCACGTCTGCCTCGGCGGCCTGCACAACCACATCCCACATGCCTGAGTCACGCAGGTTGCAGGCCGCATCACGGAACGCACCGACTCCCGGCAGAACGATCCCATCTGCAGCGGCTACGCGAGCGGGATCATCCGTGATGTGGACGCCTTCCACTCCGGCGTGCTCGAAGCCCTTCTGCACACTGCGGAGGTTGCCCACTCCATAGTCGATGATCGCGATATCCACTCTGTGATCTCCTATTCGGGTCGACTCAAGACCCGAGACAGACGCGCCTAGAGCGCGCCTTTGGTTGACGGGACCCCTGCAACACGCGGATCGATCGCGACAGCTTCGCGTAGCGCGCGTGCCAGCGCTTTGAATGCCGCTTCGACGATATGGTGGCTGTTCCCACCGGCCATCTGGTGCAGATGAATGGTCATGCCGGCGTTGGATGCGAACGCGACCATGAACTCCTTGGCCAGAGTCGTGTCGAACGTCCCGATGATCTCGATCGGCACATCGATCTCATAGACGAGCCCGCCGCGTCCAGAGATGTCCATGGCGCAGAGCACGAGCGCCTCATCCATGGGAATGGCCGACGAGCCGAAACGTGTGATCCCGCTCTTGTCGCCCAGCGCCTGGGCCACCGCCTGTCCCAGACAGATGCCCACATCCTCGACCGTGTGGTGAGCATCGACGTCGGTGTCACCTTTGGCATCCACGACCAGCGAGAACTGTCCATGCCGTCCGAAAGCGTCGAGCATGTGATCGAAGAACGGCACACCTGTCGCCACACTCGTCTGACCCGACCCGTCCAGATCGAGCGAAACGGTGATGTCGGTCTCATTGGTGGCGCGCACTATCTCCCCTGTCCGTGCCAACTTCCTCACGCCCTCTCGTCGGTGGCCCTCGCGGCCGCACCGGTCATGATCCGCGACTCTCTCCTCGCAGACAGAACATCACTCATCGCCTCGAGGAACTTGCTGCACTCCGCTTCACTGCCGACGGTGACCCGCAGACAATCCTCCAGCCCGGGTGCCCGACCGAAGTCACGAATGAGCACGGAGTGGCTGTGAAGCAGATCTCGCCACAGAGCTGATGCGTGCTCGACTCGGAACAACACGAAGTTCCCCTCGGAAGGGAACACCTCGATGCCCCGCATGTTGGACAGCCCGTGCAGGAGACGATCGCGGTTGCGAATCAGCTCACGGATACCCTGCTGGAACACGACACGCTCGCGGAACACGGTGGCGGCGACCCATTGTGAGAACGCGCTGACCGAATATGGCTGACGAACCTTCATGATCTCGCGGATGACATCCTCATGTCCCAGGAGATATCCGACGCGCAGCCCCGCCAACGAGAACGCTTTGGAGAACGTCCTGAGGATGACGAGGTTGGGGTGGCGCTGCATGTGCGGGCGCATCGTGTGACGCGAGAACTCGAAGTACGCCTCGTCGACCAGCACTAGCGCATCAGTGGCGTTGAGGATGTCGATCAGCAACGTCTCAGGCGTGAGAGAGCCAGTGGGGTTGTTGGGGTGCGAGATCATCACGATATCGATGTCACCCTGACCCAGACGCTCCAGCACTGCATCTCCGTCAACAAAGAAGTCGTCCTTGCGCGGGATCTGCACCACCTCGGTGCCTGTCACATGGGCGTCGATGCCGTACATCGCGAACGTAGGCGGCAGATCGAGCAGCTTACGTCCCAGCCCACCCCATGCGAGCAGGATGTTGAAGATGAGCTCATCGCCACCATTGCCGACGAGTACTTCGGTTGCATCGAGACCGTTCGCCTGAGCGATGAGCTCTCTGAGCTTGCGCGCTGTTGGGTCAGGATATCGGTTGAAATCAAACGATTCCAACCGGTCGGAAAGACGAGCGATGATCTCAGCGGGCACATTGAAGGGGTGCTCGTTGCTGGACAGCATGACATCAGCCGCGACGCCCTTGGCATCGTACGGCTCGAGATCGAGAAGCTGCTCGCGGGGATCGCGGATTCCTTCCATCAGAGGTCACCGTCCATCTGCTCGATTGCGGCAAGCCTCAGCCTGACCGCTCCTGCGTGGGCATCCAGCCCCTCGGCGTCAGCGATGGCGAGCACAGATGGCCCGTCCATCTCAAGCGCCTCCATGGAGTACGAGAGAACGCTCGATCTCTTGATGAAGTCCTCGACGGACAAGGGGCTGGAGAAGCGCGCCGTGCCACCTGTCGGCAGAACGTGATTCGGTCCAGCGATGTAGTCTCCAACACTCTCGGGAGTCCAGGGGCCCAGAAAGATCGCACCGGCATTGCGAATGGAGCCCAACAGCTCGAAGGGGCCGGCCATCATGACCTCCAAGTGTTCCGGGGCGACAAGATCGCTGGTGTCGAGAGCAGCGACGATGTCCGGGCACACGATGATCACACCGTTGTCGGTGAGCGAACGCTCGATGACCTCACCTCTGGGGGCATCGGCCAGCATTGCTCTGAGCGCATCGGTGACCAGGTCCGGAAGCTCCGGAGATGTGGTGACGAGATAGGTGGCCGCACGTGGGTCGTGCTCAGCCTGCGCCATGAGATCGATCGCGATGAACTCCGGCACTGCGGTCTCGTCGGCGAGGATCAGCACCTCGCTGGGCCCGGCGAGCATATCTATGCCCACATCGCCCATCACGAGCTTCTTGGCTGCCGTGACGTAGGCGTTGCCCGGACCTGTGACTTTGTCCACGCGAGGAATCGAATCTGTGCCGAAAGCAAGAGCAGCCACAGCCTGAGCGCCGCCGATCTTGTATATCTCATCGAGGCCGACCTCGGCTGCTGCGACAAGCGTGTACGGGTTGACCGTGCCGTCGGCTGCTGGTGGCACCACCATGGCGATCTCGTCGACGCCTGCGACTTGTGCTGGAATCGCATTCATGAGCACGCTGGAAGGGTAGCAGGCACGTCCGCCGGGCACGTAGATGCCCACCCGACGAAGAGCGGTGACCTTCTGGCCGAGGTAGATGCCACCCTCCTGAGCGGTGAACCATGACTGTGGTATCTGGCGGGAATGGAAGTCCTCGATCGCGCCGGCTGCCACAGCGATGGCGTCTTTGAAGTCGTCGCCCACAAGTTCGAGCGCAACCTCGATCTCAGCGTCGGTCACGCGGAATGAGTCAAGCTCGACCTTGTCGAACTTGGCCGTGTACTCCCGCACCGCCTGGTCGCCACGCGCCCTGACGTCCTCGACTATCCCGGCTGCTACACCGACGATCTCGGCATCAACACCACCGGAACGTGCAAGGTCCGCGTCCGTGAGGCGCTGTCCCCGCTCGAGTACGATGCGTCGCATCATCTGGGTCATCCCTCCTGTAAGCGACACCTGGCGTGCCGCGTCATTCCTCTAGTTCTTCATTGTGACCGACACGCAAGCGTTCCGTTCACACGGTTATTGTACTGACACCTCGGCGAGCCGGTTGGCGAGCGCAGTGACCTCATCCGCACGTGTCTTGAGGCTGACAGGGTTGGCCACGAAGCGCGCCGTGGACTCAAGCACATCATCGACGATGCGCAGGTGATTCTCACGCAGCGTCGTACCCGTTGCGGTGATATCGACCACGCGATCAGCGATGCCGATGAGCGGAGCTATCTCGATGTTGCCGTGGAGTTTGACGATCTCAGCTTGTACGCCTTGCTCTGCGAAGTAGCGCTCGGTGATCAGCGGGTACTTGGTGGCGACTCTGATCACTCCGAGGTTGCGATAGTGCTCCAGCACCGTAGCGGCGGCATCCTCTGGCTCGGCCACCACGAAGCGGCAGCTGCCGAATCCCAAGTCGACCATCTCGACGACTTCCATGTCAGCCTCAACCAGAGTGTCCTTGCCGGCGATTGCGACATCGACAGCGCCATAGGCGACATAGATGGGAATGTCGGTGGGCTTGCCGATGATGTACTCGACGCCGCCGGCGCTGATGGTGAGTTGCCGACCCGGATCGGGCAGACCTCCCACATCGAGACCGGCTTCACGCAACACGCGCACAGAGTCGGCGAAGAGAGAGCCTTTGGGAACAGCGATACGGAGGGGACGTCCGTTGCGCCCCATCGAGAGCATGCCGTTCATCGGACCTCCCCTCCCTCACGTGCGAGTGGTGCGGGCAGAGGCTCGTCAAGAGGCAACGAGGGCCGGCCGGACCTGTCAAGTCGAACGATCCTGCCATCGCGGGCACTGAGTGCCTCAGTGGCACCGAGGCGATCCGCCTCGGAGACCAACATGGCACCATCGGCAACCGTGTCGAGGCGCGTGCTCCATCCTGCAGCGCGCAGTCGACCAGCAGCACGAAAGATCTCGGCTGCGTCCTCGCCGCCCAGAACGGCGTCGATGTCCGGAGTGGCGACGTCGAGGCCCTGCTCCGACAGCGCGATCCTGAGTCGCTCGAGTCCTATGGCGAAACCGGCCGCTGGTGCGTCGGAGCCCAGCGCGCGGAGCACGCCGTCGTAACGCCCTCCCCCGCCGACCGCGACACCGAGACCCGGCGCGTCCACCTCGAGCACCATTCCCGTGTAGTAGTCAAAAGAACGCACAACGCCGAAGTCGACCGACACCGCACCGGCGACACCGGCAGACGCGATCAGATCGAGAGTCTCCTCGAATCCGTCCAGGACTCCCGTGCATCCGCACGCCTCTATGAGCTCGCGGCAATCATCGACCGCATCGGAACCACGGAGTCTCGGCACGCCAGAGATGGCGGCCGCCAACTCCGAAGACAGACCATCGAGAACGGTGAGTCGATCGATCTCGACCAAGTTGCGCTCGTGAGCGGAATCAAGGACCTGCTGCTGCCATGATTCAGGCATCCCGGTGGACTCGAGCAGCGCACGGAGGACCGCGACGGTGCCGATCGCCACCTTGAAGTCGGCGAGCCCGCTCGCACGGAGCGCCTCGACAAGGATGGCAACGACCTCTGCGTCAGCCGCGGGTCCGCCCTCACCCACCAACTCAACGCCGACCTGAGTGAACTGACGAGCTTGACCACGAAGCGAGGCGTGCTCGCGGTAGACCTGTGCCGTGTATCGCAAGCGCTGGGCGCCAGGCTCCTGAACGAGCCGCGTGGCGATCAATCGGGCGATCGGCACCGTCATCTCGGGCCGGAGAGCAAGAAGCCGACCGTCGGAATCGAACAACCGGAAAGCGGTGCCCTCGAGCGACGATCCCATCCCAGCCTCTAGGGTGGCGTACTCCTCGACTACGGGCGTTTCCACGGGACCGTAGCCCCATGCGGATATGGCCTCGGACATTGCGGTGGCGAGCACTTCGCGCTCAGCCGCCTCATGGGGCAGCACGTCGCGGAAACCTCTTGGTGTTGCAGGTCGCACGTGGGACCTCCCTCTCAGATATGACCCTGTGAAATCACTCTACCACAGTGGAGTGCTACAGTAGTGGAGTATAGCAGGGGAACGACGCGCGTCAAGCGAGTCGTATCAGAGCTCGCGGACGGCGTCTCCGCCGAAGACCTCGAGCAGTTCAGCATGTAGCCCGTTCGAATCACGCTCGACCCCCTCCGGGAGTCGGTAAGTCTTGGTTCCGCCCTCACTGACCAGATGAATCTCAAGCGAGTCGCGGCCAGGGTAATGACGCATGATCTCCTTGAGACGATCGACGCGCCCGTTCTTGAAAGCAGCAGCCTCGGTGGTGACGATCACCTTTCCCGGTGGTCGATTGAATCCAGAGTCGTCGAATGGTTGTACGTCGTGGACTATAAGCTTTGTGCCGCGGTCGGAACGTTCCACTTTGGCCCTGATGCGAACCACGGCGTCTTCGACCACCACGTCACGATACTTCTCGAAAGTCGCCGGGAACATGACGGCCTCCATGGAACCCGAGAGATCCTCGAACTGCAGGATGGACATCATGCGACCCTGTTTGGTCGCTCGACGGTCAATACTCGCGATGATCCCTGCGATCCAGCCATTCTCGCCATCGCGCAGTTCATCTGCATCGCCCAGGCTGAACGTGCTGGCGGAACGAACCGCGCCTGCGATGGCCTTGAGAGGGTGGTCGGAGACGAAGATGCCGAGCATCTCCTTCTCGAACGCCAGTTTCATCTTCTTGTCCCACTCGTCTTCGTTGGGCGGTGGGATCTCCTCGGAGAAGCCATCGTCCTCCTCGGCGAACATGTCGAACATGGAGACTTGGCCGCTCTCCTGATCGCGCTGACGCTTGAAGGCGGAGTCCACGGCACCCTCCATCATTTCCCGCAGGTGCTTGCGCGTGTAACCGGTGGAATCCAGCGCACCGGCCTTGATGAGCGCCTCGAGAGTCTTCTTGTTGGCCTGCCGCATGTCCACTCGATCACAGAAATCCTGGAGCGAGGTGAACGGACCGCCTGCCTCACGCGCCTCGTTGATACCTTCGACCACACCCTCTCCCACACCGCGGATGCCCGCCATGCCGAATCGGATACCGCCTTCGACGGCGGTGAAGTTCTTGCCCGAGGAGTTCACATCCGGCGGCAGGACCTTCATGTCGGCGCGATTGCACTCGGCGACGTACTTGACGATAGAGTCCGTCTTGCCGGTGTAGCTCGTGAGCACCGCCGCCATGTAATCGAGCGGGTAGTGCGCCTTGAGGTAGGCCGTCTGCATCGTGAGAAGCCCGTACGCCGCCGAATGGCTCTTGTTGAAGGCATACTCAGCAAATTTCTCAATATCGGTCCACATGGAACTCGCGAGCTTGGGGTCGTATTTGTTGGCGTCCGCCCCGGAGATCCACTCATCCTTGAGCGCCGCAAGCACCTTTGCGTCCTTCTTGCCCATGGCCTTGCGGAACTTGTCGGCCTTAGCTGCAGAGAAGCCGCTCATCTCCATGGAGATGCGCATGACCTGCTCCTGATAGACGATGGTGCCGTACGTCTCCTCGAGGATGGGCTTGAGACGGTCGTCGTAGTACGTGACTCGTGCGCGACCGTGCTTGCGGTCGACGAAGTCCTTGACCATTCCTGAGCCGAGTGGACCTGGACGATATAGCGCCAACAGCGCAACGATGTCGGCGAACGTGGTGGGCTTCATGTCGCGCAAGAGCTGACGCATACCGGGCGACTCGAACTGGAACTCGCCGTCCGTATCGCCCTTGCGCAGGAGCGCGAACGTCTTGGAGTCATCGAGCGGAATATCGTCAACGTTGATGTCGACCCCATGGTGCTCACGAATGGAGCGACACGCGTCCGCCAGAACCGTCAGCGTGCGCAGGCCGAGGAAGTCCATCTTGAGAAGGCCCATGTCGGCGACCGTGGGGCCATCGTACTGCGTGATCACCGAACCGCCCTTGGTGTCGTACTTGACCGGAGCGTAGTTGTGCAGAGGGTCGCGGCAGATGACCACACCTGCGGCATGGATGCCCTCACCGCGCACGATGCCTTCGAGCTCACGAGCCGCATCCACGATCCGCTTGGTATCCGGGTTCGACTCGTACTCCTCACGGAACTCCTTGTTCTGCGCCAAAGAGGAGTCGATCGTGGCCTTCAGGTCGTCGCTGATCTGCTTGGATATCTTGTCGGGTACGCCGTAGGGGTAGCCGAGGACGCGTCCGGCGTCACGGATTGCCGCACGTGCCTTCATGGTGCCGAAGGTGATGATCTGCGCGACCTTGTCCTTGCCGTACTTCTCGCGAACGTACTCAATGACCTCGCCTCGACGCTCGTCGTCGAAGTCGATATCGATATCGGGCATCTCGGTGCGCTCCGGGTTCAGGAAGCGTTCGAAGAGCAGTCCGTTGCTGATGGGATCGAGGCTGGTGATGCCCAGGGAGTAGGCGATGATCGATCCTGCCGCACTGCCTCGGCCGGGACCGACGCCTATACCTCTGTCCTTGGCCCACTGCACGAAATCCGCAGTGATCAGGAAGTACGCTGGGAAGCCCTTGTCGTTGATGACCTTGAGCTCATGATCGAGCCGCTCTGTGACCTCTGTCGACAGAGGATCGCCGTAGCGGACCTTGAGGCCCTCAATACACTGCTCACGGAGATAGGTCTCGGGCGTGTGCTTCTCCGGCACCTTGAACACAGGCAGGATGATGTTGCCGAACTCGATGGTGACGTCACACTTGTCGGCCACATCCTGGGTGTTGGAGATCGCCTCGCTGTACTCGGGCAGAGCCTCGGTCATCTCGGCTTCTGACTTCATGTAGAACTCATCGCACAAGAACTTCATGCGGTTGGGATCGTCGACCGTTGAGCCGGTGCCGATGCATAGCAGGAGGTCCTGCGTGTGTGCATGCTCACGCTCAACGTAGTGGATGTCGTTCGTGCCAATGAGCGGCAGCCCCATGTCGTGCGCCAGGCCGCTTATCTGCTCGTTGAGCTGCTTCTGAGTGACCCCGTTGCCCGACGTGATCCCCTGCTGCTGGATCTCCAGGTAGAAGTCACCCGGCGCGAACACCCCTGCGTAGCGCTCGGCCCACTCGCGAGCGACCTCCGGCACTCCATACTCGAACGACTTGCTCACAATGCCGCTCATGCACGCACTGGTGCAGATGAGCCCCTCGCTGTAGCGCTCGAGCAGTTCCATGTCGACCTGGGGCTTGTAGTAGAAACCCTTGACGGCAGCGTCGGATACGAGGGCCATGAGATTGCGGTAGCCCTCGTTGTTCTTTGCCAGCAGAAGAAGGTGGTTCAGGTTGGGTTTTCCATCGCGTTTGGTGCGAGAGTCAGGAGTGAAGTAGACCTCGCACCCGATGATCGGCTTGATGCCGGCCTTCTTGGCTTCGCGATAGAAGTTCATGGCTCCATACATGTAGCCATGATCAGTGATGGCCAGCGACGGCATGTCGAAGTCAACGGCGCGCTCGACGAGCTTCTTGACGCGTGCAGCGCCATCGAGCATGGAGTATTCGGAGTGCGTGTGGAGGTGGATGAAGGACACGGCGCTCCCCCGTTACTCGCCGGAGGCGTCGGGCTCGAGCCTGCCCATCACCGAGCGGTAGCCGTCGGCACCGTAGTTCAGTGCCTTGCTCACACGGCTGATGGTGGTCGCTGAAGCTCCGGTGAGCTCTTGGATCCGCGAGTAATGCTCACCCGTCGAGAGCATCTTGGCCACTGCTAGACGCTGGGCCATGTCCTGGACCTCGCGAATCGTGCACAGATCCTGAAGCAGAGCGTACGCCTCGTCGGCGTCCTCGAGCGCGAGAAGAGCTCTCAGCAGCTCGTCGACATCAGGTGTGCGAAGGCGATCCTTGGACATGTCAGGCGGTCTCCAGAGTCATGGCTGATGCGCTAGATGATGTGGTCAGTCTACCACGCACCCACGACATTCTGGGCTTTCGAATGACTGAAAGGACACCCTTTTCGACGGACGGCAGGGTGTCGGTCCGGCGTGTGCACGGTCCCCGATGGGCGGAGTGTGAAACACCCCGAATGCGTGTCAGACGATACCCAATCGACGCCAGAATCCAGCCGCGAGTCCGAATGAAGGCAGATACCACCCGATCGCGCCGACCAGATAGATCAGGAGATCCTTGCGGAGGTAGTCGCCCAGCATCCCCGCGTTGCGGACCATTACAGCCGAAACACCCAACGTCAGCAGGATCGCCAACACCAGAAGCACGCTCTGCACCGACGCGTGCGTACTGCGCGGACCGCGAAGGCGCCTGAATACTGCGACGGGCAGCGGCAGAAGCACTATGAGCAGGATCAGAATCGCCACGATGGTGAGCGCCGCGAAGTTCTCGACCCTGATCCATGGGCTCAGAGGCACCAAGGCAATGCTCGAACCGAACATCACGGCAACGCCGGTCATGGAGACGATAGGCAACAGCACCCCAGCACGAAGAAGCCGCCTCTTGAACGGATCGGGTGCGTCGGTCATGAACACTGCGACCACGCCCAGTGCGAACGGGCCCATCACGCCCAGGAGGAAGCTCGGGGAGTAGCTCTTGTAAGAAGTGGTCGATGCGAGCATGAGTCCCGGCAGAAGAAGGATCAGGGTGTACGCGAACACGAGCGCATACGTGTCCAAGATCCTGGGTTCGCTTGGCAGAGCGGCAGTCGCGGTGACCTCATCGGCTTGGGTCGTGTGCATCTGGATCCTTCGCGTGGGATATATCGTCGAACCCACGCTACCGCGAATACGGGAGGTCGTACATGACACAAGTCAAGTCCGGCGGGACCTAGACGACATTGTTGATGAGAGAGCCAACACCCTCAATGCGGACCTCGACGGTCTGTCCGGGTTTCATCGGACCTATGCCCGACGGAGTACCGGTGAGCACTATATCGCCCGGGACCAACGTCATGACGCCGGAGATGAAGCTCACAAGCTGGTACACGTCGAAGATCATGTCGGCGGTGTTCGATGACTGACGCAACTGTCCATCGACGAACGACTGGATCGCCAGATTGGTGGGGTCCAGGTCGGTCTCGACCCAGGGACCCACGGGACAGAACCCGTCGAAACCCTTGGCTCGTGTCCACTGCCCGTCGATCTTCTGGATGTCGCGCGCCGTCACATCGTTCGCACACGTGAATCCTACGATGTTCGCACGGGCCTCCTCGGGACTCACACCATGCGTGCGCCTTCCGATGACGACCGCCAGTTCGGCCTCATAGTCGATCCTGTTCACACCTCGAGGCACTGTGATATCCGCCCCGGGACCGTTGATCGCCGTCGGTGGCTTCAGGAAGATCACAGGTTCGGTCGGAAGTTCGTGGCCCATTTCCTGCGCGTGCGCCATGTAGTTGATGCCCGCACACACGATCTTGGTGGGAACGACAGGGGGCAACAGCTGCACGCTGGACAGAGGAACCACGTCCTCGGTCTCCCATGCAGCGAATGGCTCATCAGAGATGAGCGTCACAGTCGTATCATCGGCGAGGCCGTACCGGCAATCACCGTCGTGCAATATGCGGACAATCCTCATTCGGGACTCCAGGACGCGATCGATTCCGTCCATACGTCCACTAACTTCCATAAATGTCTCGGTATTCCTGCCGAGGAGACTGGAACGCACAGTCGGTTCGCATGTCTCTCAGCGGTCCTCTACGATGGCGCGAGCCGTGGGCAGGTAGCGATCGAACTGCGGAGCGGCAACAGCGAACTCCTCAACAACGCCGAGAACATCCGCGATCTCGTCGGCATCGGCGCCGACCAAGGCCACGTGCAGCTCCTCGGCGTAGAGCTCGGGGAGTGTGGGACAGATGATTCGCATGCGTGCGAGCGCGTCCTCTTCCCACGAGAGATCCGATCGGCCAGTTGCCGCAGCTTGGTCGAGACTGATCCGAACGAACTCGACGACGTACGGCGCGTACCCCTTGACCAGCGCACTCTCGGAGTCCACAGCTTCTTGGAACGACCTGATCTCCTGCTCCGAGCGACTTACCGATCCGATCTGCCAGAGTCGCAGGAATCGATAGGGCGACTCCCCCGGACGATAGCTCACGGCATCGTCGAGACTGGCTGCCGCGACGCTGGCCACAGGCGCGTCCAGTGCCTTGCGATAGCTGCGCGCACCAAGGTAGGTCGTGGTCGCGAACAAGACCATCAGCAGGGCGAGCGCCGACGACAGCACATGTCGAAGCAGCGGCCGCTCGGTCGGCGGCGAATCACGCATGCTGCCGCCGGCGGCAGCAAGACCCGCGAGCAAGGGCAAAGTCGCTGCCGGAATGATGTTGTACGGGACGAACAGACTCACGAAAGCGCCGCCCAGAAAGCCTATGGCGAGTCCCATTCTGAGATCCGCCGCCTCAGGGGACGCGTCCGTGCGAGCCTTCACGGATCGCGCCCACGCCACCAGGAGCAATCCAGCCGCCAGCAGACCCATTCCGCCTGTCGAGACCGCGAGATCCCAGAAGACCGAATGTGGTTGCGGAGGCAGAGCGGTCAATGGGGTCGCACCGTGCTCGATATCGTGAAGCTCAGCCACGAGGAACGGCTGTGACTCATACCTGTAGGAATCCGGGCCCGTGCCCAGGATCGGGTGTTCCGCAACGATATCGCCCGCAGCCTGCCACATGTATGCGCGGGTCGATCCCGTCGCTCCAACGGTCTCGGTGATGACCGGAACATCCAACGCCGCCTGCAGCACAGTTGGGACAAGGAGTGCGAAGCTCAACAAGGTTCCGACGATCGCGATGACTCCCGCTGTCACGGACAGCGCCTATGGCACTGCTCGCTCGAACCCCAGAAGCGATGGGGCCATTGCCACGATGAGCAGGCCAGCGAACACGAGTCCCACCTGCGCAGAAAGGCTTCCCGA
>JAQIBK010000190.1 GCA_027859125.1 Actinomycetota bacterium
TTGACAAAGAGTTCCCTGTTCAGGCGCAGCGTGTCAGGAACTTCGCGTGGTCCATGGGGCAGATGATGCTCACCAAGTTCGTCATCGTGGTCGACAAGGAGGTCGACTGCCACGACTACTCGGCGGTCGCGTGGCGTTGCTTCAACAACGTCGACCCGGGTCGCGACCTGCTCGTGAGCAAGGGTCCGCTCGACAAGCTGGACCACTCCAGCAACTTCGAATCTTACGGCTACAAGCTTGGCATCGACGCGACCCGCCCGCTTCCGGGCGAGGGGCACGATCGCGAATGGCCCGAACCCATGGAGATGACGCCCGAGGTCAAGTCGCGTATCGACGAGATGTGGGGTGACCTGGGTCTTGAATAGCCCCGCCGAGGAGAACCCTGGTCTCGGTGCACGCGTTCGAGCCAAGGTCGCGATCTTCCTCGAACTCGTCAAGTTCGAGCACAGTATCTTCGCGCTTCCGTACGCATTCATCGGTGCGATCTACGGTGCTGCCTCATTCGGTGCATCGAGCCAGTGGGTCACGGATCGTGGTTGGCCAACGTGGATGGCCCTTGTCTGGGTGACAGTCGCCATGGTTGGCGCGCGCAGCTTCGCCTTCGTGGTCAACAGGGCGGCTGACAAGGAGATAGACGCGCGCAACCCGCGTACGGCGGGCAGGGCCGTGCCTGCAGGGCTCGTGAAAGCGTGGGAGCTCTGGCTCTTCTCAGCGATCGTGCTGGCGGCATTCCTGTTCGCCGTGTGGCAGCTCGATCCGATCACCCGTATGCTCTGGCCTTTCGTTCTCGTGGCATTCCTCGTCTATCCCTACACGAAGCGCTTCACGTGGCTGTGCCACTACTGGCTCGGACTCTGTCTGGGTCTTGCGCCTGTGGGAGCTTGGGTGGCTGTCACCGGGGTCGTGAGCGATCCGGCACCCTGGGTGTTCGGTGGCGCGGTCATGCTGTGGACCGCTGGCTTCGACATCATCTATGCCACACAGGATGTCGAGTGTGACATTCGCGACGGAGTGCACAGCGTGCCGGCCGACTTGGGTGTGGCCCAAGGTCTCATCCAGACCAGGATCGCGCATGCGGCCACGGTCATTCTGCTCGTTGCGGGAGGTCTCCTTGTCAGTGCGGGGTGGCCGCTGTTCGCGGCAGTCGCGCTTGCAGCTGTTCTGCTCGCATATGAGAACATGATCATAAGTGCCGATGACCTGTCGCGCGTGAACGCCGCATTCTTCACGACGAACGGAATCATCGCAGTCATCATTCTCATTGGTACGTTTGCAGATAGATTGCTCATTCAGAGCTAACGAAAGGGTCTTCTCTATGGGTCGCTATGTAGTTGCCATCACCGGTGCGTCCGGAAGCGTGTATGGTCTCCGGCTGATCGAGCAGATGCTGCTTGCTGGTCACGAGATCGTGTACGCCACCACTCCAGCAGGACGCGATGTCATGGGGTACGAGGTGGGATTTGATGTGCCGCCAGAACAGCCCGGCGCCGCGCTCCTGGAATTCTTGGAGCTCGACACGTCACTGCCGCTGCGCCATGCGTGCGCAGACGATCTGTTCGACCCAATAGCGTCCGGGTCGCACAGGATGGACGGTATGATCGTTTGCCCCGCGTCGATGGGCTTCTGTGGCTCCGTGGCCAACGGCCTGGCCTCCAATCTTCCGGAGCGCACGGCCGACGTCATGCTCAAGGAGCACAGACCGCTCATCGTGGTTCCGCGCGAGACCCCACTATCGCTCATCCATCTTCGGAATCTGACGACGCTGGCGGAGGCGGGGGCGATCGTAGTACCTGCTATGCCCGCTTTCTACACGCGGCCCACCACGCTTGACGAGGCGGTCAACTTCGTCGTCGGCAAGGTCATGGACGTACTTGGTGTGTCGCACGATCTCTTCGCACGCTGGGGAGAGTGACTGATGTCCAAGAAGGAGACGCGAACAGAGGGGACCACCCGAAGGCTGGGGCGGATGCTTCCCGCTTACTCGCGATTCGTGGTCGGCCTGCCGGTGATAGGTCTGTTCATCGGTGCGGTCACTCTCGTTGTTCTCGCCACTGTCGAGGTGGTCCGCGCCGTGTTGAATGCTGTGCAGGGCGACCTCTCCAAGAAGGCGGCCGTTATCGAATTCATTGAGTTGGCCGACGTGTTCTTGCTCGCAACCGTGCTCTACATCATGGCGATGGGCCTGTATGAGCTGTTCATAGATGACAACGTGGAGGTTCCGGCTTGGTTGGAGATCCATACACTGGATGATCTCAAAGAGAAGCTCGTCGGTGTCGTGGTCGTGGTCCTCGCCGTGCAGTACCTTGGCCAGGTCATAGGGGAGACCGATGCGGTGTCACTGGCGTACAAGGGTGGGGGAGTAGCCGCTGTTATCGCCGCACTCTCGTACTTCCTGGGCAAGATCTCAAGGCACTAGATTTGACGATTCCCGCACTTGGGGAGCAGAATGGTCTCACTGGGGTCAACCAGTAGAAACACAGTCGCAGTTCTAGTCGTAGCAGTTGACGCAGTAGGAGGACACAGCCATGACCCTGGCTCAGGCGCGCAAGCGCTATCCCATGGTGCCCAACGAGATCGTCAAATGGGCAGTCGAGAACATCGCCGATGCATCTGATCTTGAGCGTGGTCTGTCGCGTCTCGAGGCGGCCAAGCGGGTGCAGATCAAGTACTCCGCGGCGTAGGTTCTGTTCGTCACCCATCATCGCCTACCGGACGGTTCTTGAGCCGTTCCGGCTTCGTGGCGTGTCCTGTCAATGGTCCGGATTGAATGGTCCGGATTGCCATTGAGCGCAAGAAGACCGCCACATGGGCGGTCTTCTGATCGATCTGGAGGCGACGCCCGGAATCGAACCGGGGATAAAGGCTTTGCAGGCCTCTGCCTTACCGCTTGGCCACGTCGCCGAATGTGGCACCAAGGGTGCCGTCTTATCAAAGAAGGTTGGCCGCTTGGGCCATGATCCGCGCCCTACTGACCAACCCTCTGTGGAAATCATGGAGCGGACGAAGGGATTCGAACCCTCGACCCCCACCTTGGCAAGGTGATGTTCTACCACTGAACTACGTCCGCGCGCCTGAGCAGTGTACCAAGGGGTTTCGGGGCTGGCAAGGTAGTTCTTGCGGGCGACTGTCGAGGCCCAACCAGTATCGGAAACCGTCGCGAGATTGGGGGTGGCGTATCCGTCGAAAGTTGGTACAATGGCGTGCGTCGCCTCGCGCGACGAACCACATGTGGGCGCTTAGCTCAGCGGGAGAGCACTTCCTCGACGCGGAAGGGGTCATAGGTTCGAACCCTATAGCGCCCACCATGAACCTACGGAGGCCTCGGCGGACATCGCCGGGGCCTCCTGTTATGGATGCACATGCCCCCAGCTCGTATCCCCGCCGCTCAGATTGGTGTGTTGGACGTTGCTCTGACGAAGCTTTCGTCCTGTGAGAATCTTTTTGAGATGCACAACTCAGCATCATTC
This sequence comes from Actinomycetota bacterium, assembly GCA_027859125.1. Taxonomy (GTDB): domain Bacteria; phylum Actinomycetota; class Coriobacteriia; order Anaerosomatales; family UBA3086; genus UBA3086. The sequence continues at coordinate 3,468 of JAQIBK010000190.1, forward strand.
TGTATCATTCACATACATGAGGGCCTAAAGGGGGTCCGGTTCGCGATTTGGAACACCCGCAGAAACGGGCTTCATTTCGCTAGTTTCTGCCCTGCGGGGCGAGAGGATGGATTTGCATGGCTGAAGGTACCGTGAAGTGGTTCAACGCTGACAAGGGCTACGGTTTCATCTCCCGCGAAGATGGCGACGATCTGTTCGTCCACTTCTCTGAGATTCAGACCGATGGCTTCAAGACCCTCGAGGAGGGTCAGGCTGTGTCCTTCGAGGTCACCGCTGGCCAGAACGGCAAGATGCAGGCATCAAAGGTCACCGCTCTGTAATCAACGGCTGACCGCCAATACACGCATCTGAAAAGAGGCGACCCGTCGGGTCGCCTCTTTCTTGTTGATACCTGTTGGCCAATTGGCGCTACTCCGTGACCTCAGCGTGCGCAGTCGGATCGAGCGGATTGGTGCGGACCGCGAGTGAGAACAAGTAGGGGTACGCGGTCTTGAGGTGTTTCATGTATGCGAGCCATTCGGCTGCGAGCAGCGTGTATGCGCGTTTGATGTCGCCAGCCAGGTGGATCTGATCGCTCACGGGAAGCGCGGACAGATCGGTTCGGCTGTGCAACTCTTCGGTCAGATGGAACACCGCCCACAACAGCTCGGTGAACGCTTCGTGCTCGAGCAGGTTCTGATTGCCCAGTAGCCCCAGCAGGAATTGACGGCGTTCGGACAGGTATTCGCGCAGATCCGCAAGATCGCCGCCCTCCATTTCGATCGAGTAGTCGTAGCTCATGAGACCTGCACGAGCCTTCTCGAAGTCCTTGTCCTTCCAAGCCTGTGTGACCACGACGTCGCTGCGGATCTCATCGAACTCCACATCAAATGCGGCGATTCGACCGATCAGTCCGGTGCCGACCTCGGAGAAGAAGGCCCCGATCACCATGTTGAGCTTGTTGAGCTTGGCTTTGTGCTCTCGTCGCTCGAGAAGGCGGTGCAGGATCATCGTGACCAGCAGGACCTCCACCGGCACGAATGCAATATCGCCCACCATGTAGATGAAGATATGGTGGGGGTCATGGAAGATGAGGTAGTGCATGAAGTACAGCAGCGCTGAAGATGCCACAAGCCCTGCCGCCAGCGCGAGTTGCCATCTGCGTTCCTTCATCGGCGTCCCCTTCGATTCAATCGGCGTGTGTACAGCATTCTTCCACACACGTGCCGTTGTGTGCGAGGGAGGGTACATTCGGGGGAGAAGTCGATCTCTATCGGAGGGACAGGATATGCGAAGGACATCTCGGCTGCTTGCAGTCGCGCTCGTTGGACTGCTGTTGGTTGCGCTCACTGTCGGCATGGCGGCTTGCTCGAGCGGCTCCGACTCCGACACCGGTGCGGATACGGGGACGACTGGCACCGACGCGGATATCGGGGACGATGGCACTGGGAGCACTGCCGAACCTGTGGACTCGCGCCGCGAGCTCGTCGAGACCAAATGTTCGCTTTGTCACACCACGGATCGCGTTTGGGCTGCAGACTACAACACAGAACAATGGATAGGCGTCATTGAGCGCATGAAGAAGAACGGCCTTGTCGTGAGCATTGAGTCGGAGGCGCTGATACTGGATTACCTGACCACTCAGTAGAGCGCGGTGTCGCGACCTTCTCGTATACTCATCCCTGTAAAGACGGATGAGTGTACACAGGAGGCCCCTGAATGATCGATCTCTTTCTGCAGCCATCGAGTTGGATAGCGATTCTCACACTTGCATTGCTCGAGATCGTTCTTGGAATCGACAACCTGGTCTTCATCGCGATAGTCACTGGTCGGCTGCCAGAAGAGCAGCAGCCCAAGGCGCGACGTGTTGGCCTCATAGCTGCGCTGGGCACCAGATTGATCCTTCTGTTCGCGCTGTCTTGGATTCTGGGACTTACAAGAGTGTTGGCTGAGTTCCACGTTCTCGGACACGTTGTTGAGCTCACCGGTCGCTCGCTGATACTGCTCGGCGGCGGGCTCTTCCTCATGTACAAGGCTACGACCGAGATCTATCACAAGACCGAGCTCAAAGACGAGGAAGTCCACGCCTCGGGTAAGACTCAGGCTTTCGGCGCTGTGATCCTGAACATCGCGATCATGGACATCATCTTCTCACTGGATTCGGTGATCACCGCAGTCGGCATGGTCGGCGAGATACCGCTCATGGTCACGGCGATCGTAATCGCGATGGGGGTCATGGTCATATTCGCTGATCCGGTCAGCGAGTTCGTGAACGAGCACGCATCCGTCAAGATCCTTGCGCTCTCATTCCTTCTCATGATCGGAGTTCTTCTGACAGCCGAGGCGTTCGAGGTGGTTGTACCCAAGGGATATGTCTACTTCGCCATGGCGTTCTCATTGACGGTGGAGTTCGTCCAGATGCGATATGAGACGAATCTGGAGAGGCGCAACAGGGGTCGAGCAAAGAATGCCCCCGCGATCCAAGAGTGATCGCTACGGCAACAGTGAGGAGTTTGGCGGGAGAATGAGACGTGCGGCTCCGGGCAATACTCGCACGTGCAGGGGAGTGGACGCGTCGATCACTTCGCCGTCGTACTGCAGTGACAGTGGGGGATTCGATTCGATGATGATGTCGCTCGCAGTGTGAATCTCGATGTTCTTGCTGCGATCCGGGTGATCCATCACGCGATCCAGAATCGCGGCCCACACGGCGGGGATATACTCTGCGACGTTCTTGGAGCGCAGAACGATCACTTCGAGCATGCCGTCTGATGGGCTGCTGTCCTTTGTGAAGGATAGATCGAATTGAAGTCTGGTGAAGTTGGCCAGAAGCACGGCAATGCCCTTCGTTTCCACGACCTTGCCGTCCAGAGTGAGCTTGAAGTCCGCGACAGTGGGGTTCAGGTTCTGAACGGCGCTGACCAGGTAGGCCGCGGCGCCAATGGTCTTCTTCAGGGGTTGTGCTCCCTCCATGATCATCGCATCGAATCCTGCGCCTGCCATGACCACGAAGCCGGTGCGCAGCCCCGAGGAGCCCTCCTCGGCACCGGGAGCATCGCAGCCGGTGCTGTCCCCGGGGCACGAGAGTTCGCCGATATCGACGGGAATCGAGGCGCACTCCAAGGTGATGTTGGCGAGCTTGATCGGGTCGAAAGGCATCTTGAGGTTCTGCGCCAACAGGTTGGCGGTGCCAGCAGGGTATGTGAGTATGGGGACGCCAGTGTTGCGTGCCGCGTAACACACACTGGAGACAGTTCCGTCTCCACCGGCAGCGACGATGCAGTCGTAGGTCTTGGCGTCGTGAAGCAGATCGTGAATATGAGTTTCCCGGTCAACGAAGCGCAAGCATATCTGTGCACCGTTGCGGCCCAGAGTTCGTATGTAATCGTATAGACCTGCGTCGCCTTGACCGGAGCGCAGATTGATGATGGCCAGAATCCTCACGAAGTCCCCCTAGGTCGTGAATCGAGACACACGCGGATGGTGTGTTCGTACCCGATGTCACGATGACCCTGTAATGATACGGTATGAGCTTGGGGCAACACCAATGCCCTACTCGAGAGAGGACATCTGCGTGTATGTGAGTGACACAGAGGCGCTGCAATCCCTGGTGGACATGATCCGCCCCGCTGGATTCGTGACTATCGACACTGAGTTCATGCGTGAGCGCACCTACTGGCCCAAGCTCTGTCTGATCCAGGTGGGCACGGATGATGTGCATGCGATCATCGACCCCTTGGCATTCGACGATTTGAGCCCCCTTTGGGATCTTCTTTCAGACCCCGCGGTCCTCAAGGTGATGCATGCTGGCTCGCAAGACATGGAGATCTTCTATCAGGTCATGGACACCGTGCCCGCACCCACGTTCGACACTCAGATCGCCGCGACACTCGCCGGCTTTCCGCAGCAGGTGGGCTATGGAGCGATAGTGCAAGAGATAGCGGGCGTGACCTTGGACAAGTCGGACACTTTCACGGACTGGGCTAAGCGTCCGTTGTCGAGCACGCAGATCGAATACGCGCTGAATGACGTTCGATATCTTCCACAGGTCTATCGAAAACTCCGCGACGATTTGGCGCGGCAGGGCAGACAGGGCTGGCTGGAACCTGATTTTGCTCGTCTCACCAGCCCTGAGACATATGAGGTTGTGCCGGAGAACCAGTACAAACGGGTCAAACGATACAAGTCACTCAATCGCCGCCAAATGGGCGTGCTCCAGAAAGTTGCGGCCTGGCGCGAGTTCGAGGCGCAGCGTCGCGATATTCCCCGCAAATGGGTGCTCGGTGACGAGAGTCTGATAGAGGTGGCCCGTCGCTCACCGGACACTTCCGAGAAGTTGCGCGTGATTCGCGGAGTTACCGACAAGCTTCAGAAGTCTGCGTACGGGCGCTTGATCGAAGCTGTTCAGACGGGTCTGGCAATGTCGGATGATGAGCTTCCATTCGTCGAACGAAAGCACCGTCCTGTGGGGGATATCGACGGCGCAGTCGATCTCATGTCCGCGTTGGTTCGTCTGCGCGCTCACCAGCAGGGCATTGCTGTTCCCCTTCTGGCATCGCGGTCGAATATGGAACGTCTGGCTCGCGGTGACCGAGAAGATAATCCGCTGATGGAAGGTTGGCGCAAGTCGCTCATTGGCGACGAGCTCCTGTTGCTTCTGGCTGGCAAGATATCTCTCAGTGCGCGTGATGGCCTGTTGGTCGTTACGACCGAATCGGACGATTCTGAACCGAACGTGCCATAAGTCCTCTTGTCAGGCATGGCTGGTAGAATCCAATAGTCCCGAGAGGAGGCCGCGGAGCTGTGTCCGTAGATCGTGCACTGACAGTCAAAGAGGCCATGTTCGAGGCCAAGCGCGCTCTCGAGGACGTACAAGTGCGCGTGATAGGCGAGGTCTCCGAGTTCAACGACAAGCCAGGCTACAAGGCGGCATACTTCGCGGTGGGCGATGGCGAGGCCACCATGCCTTGCATGATGTGGCGCGATCAGTACCGGGCGTCCGGAGTTCAGCTTCGTTGCGGGGCACTTGTCGAGCTCACGGGTGCGTTCTCTGCATATGTGCCCAAGGGGCGGATGCAGTTCATGGTGAAATCCTTGCAACTTGCGGGCGAGGGTGTCCTGCGTATGCAGGTGGCGGAGGTTGCGCGCAAGCTCGAAGCGGAGGGTCTCATGCGCGCGGAGCGCAAACGACCTCTGCCAAGATTCCCACTTCGCATAGCCGTAGTGACTTCTCCACGAGGCAAGGCGATCCATGATGTGATTCGCACACTTCGGCGGCGCTATCCTCAGGCGGAACTGTTGGTGGCCGGTGTTCAGGTCGAAGGCGCGGGTGCTGCCGCAGCTATAGTGCACGGCATGCGAGCGGCTGCAGAGGCGCGCCCGGACGTCATTCTGCTCGTTCGCGGTGGAGGTAGCTATGAGGACCTCATGCCGTTCAACGATGCAGAGGTTGCCCGAGCGGTGGCCCGCTCGCCAGTTCCCGTTGTCACCGGTATTGGGCATGAGCCCGACACATCCATTTCAGATATGGTTGCTGATCTTCGCGCATCTACGCCGACAGCTGCTGCAGAGGCAGCAGCGCCCACAATCGAAGACATGAGAAACGGAATTGAGACGCTGGGACGCCGGTTGGGCAAGGCGCTGACGAACAGGCTCCAGCTTGTTCAACACGACGTGCGTCAATTGGCTGAACGACCGGCGTTCCGTGATCCAAGAGTGATCGTGGGGCCCATGGCACAGCGTCTCGACCTCATGAGTCTGGCTTTGAACAGTGCGTTGCCAGGTCGATTGGATCGCGACGCACAAAGGGTGCAGTTCGCGCTCGAATCCATGCGGAACAATGGAGCCCGGCTCCTGGACAGGCCACGTGACAGATTCGCTGGAGGCGCTGCGCGGCTGCACGATCTCTCGCCACTCAGCATTCTCGGCAGAGGTTATGCCGTGTGTTTCGCATCCGACGGGAAG
>JAQIBK010000064.1 GCA_027859125.1 Actinomycetota bacterium
GAAGAAGGCGGCGCTCATCCTGTCGACCGGCCGTGGCGTCTTCGTCATCACGGAGCGCGGTCTCTCGGTGCTCGCTAAAGGTCCCGCGCGCATCGACGTCAAGTACCTCGAGCAGTTTCCTGAGTTCGTTGAGTTCCGTGAGCTTCGACGCGAGCGGTCGGAGGACAAGCCAGCTGAGCTTGATGCAACGCTCGAAAACACTCCAGAAGAGGCTCTCGATTCGGCATGCCGGCATCTCCGTGTCAATCTCGAGCTCGAGGTTCTCGAGCAGGTCAAGGCGTCTTCACCCGCCTTCTTCGAGCGGCTGGTTGTCGAGCTTCTCGTCCGTATGGGCTACGGCGGCTCCCTGAGCGACGCCGGTCAAGCGGTTGGCAGAAGCGGCGATGGTGGAATCGACGGCATCATCAAGGAGGACCGCCTCGGTCTGGACGTGATCTACATCCAAGCGAAGAAGTGGGACTCAACCGTCGGGAGGCCCGAGATTCAGAAGTTCGCGGGGGCGCTCCAAGGGCACCGCGCCCGCAAAGGGGTGTTCTTGACCACCGCTTCCTTCTCGGCTGAAGCAATCGACTTCGCGTCCCGTATCGACAGCAAGGTCATCCTCATCGACGGCCCCACGCTCGCCAAGTACATGATCGACAGCAACGTCGGGGTTTCGCCTTGGCAGACGTATGAGGTCAAGCGCATCGATACGGACTACTTCGCGGAGGAGTGAGGCCGCGGCGGCCTGTCCAACAAGGGCATCCAGCAGAACGCCAGAAGGTAGACTGACCGGAGAGCGTATCGGCGTCTGCTCATCCGCCAAGCGTTCTCTCACATGCCCGGCGCATGGCAAAGAGAGGATCCATGGTTAGGATCTGATTGCGGCGCGGGGGTGTCGATGTCGCGGGCACGTCAGGCGAGGAACCAGGAATCTGCTCGAGCTTGGGGCCATGCGCCTTCGCCGCCCCGATACCTCCGGTACCGTCGGCGGCGGCAGTCAGAGAACAAGCGGATCGCGCCAAAGGCGCATGGATAGACTGGTGGAGCGCTACGCCCGGCAGCTCATCCGCCAGACGTTGACATCTCGGAGCGTTCCCAGACAGCAAAACGGCCGGAAGCATCCGACCGTTTCAGATGGCCCCCGCGAGGGCGCACCGCAATTCTAGATAGAATATACCCAGCTAAGCGGTCTGTGTCTACCTAGAAATGACCCAATCTTTCAACGCGCGAACCTTCGTTCGATTGTCCGTATGGACGATCGTGTTGAACACCCTGAGAGGTACGCGCGCATGCAGGTCATCCGTCAACACGCTGTACTGGCGGATGAGGGATCGGCACTCGCGTTTCGGCATTCCGAGTCCGTATGCGAGGTAGATGATCAACACGAAGTAGTCGGTAATCGTGTCGAACTTCGCACGGACTCCCGCCGGGAAGCCGGTCTCGCTCTCCAGCAGCTGCTTCACCTGTCGGCGGATGCTGCCCGTTGCGAACCGAGTGTCGAATACGCTGCCGTTGTGCGCGACGCTGTTCCTCAGGTCGGTCAGCGCGAATACGAGGTGGGGCACGAGTTCTCCGTATCGGCGCTGCAGGCCCCAGCAAGCCGCGATTCGGTTGAGTACGGTGTCCGACAGCTGCTCAAGAAACCGTGCGAAATGCCCGAGCGATATGACTTCCATCAGCCCCCACACTGGGACCGCCTCGTGGGGAGAGTCGTAGTAGTGGCGCACAATCGCGTTGTTCCGCCTGTAGGAGCTGAGCAGGGTGCTGTTGCTCGCATGAATCACTTCGAGCTTGCCCCGTCGCTTGCCCCTCTTTGTACCAGGCATGAGCTTGGCGTAGACGTCCGAGAGTGCGCTGGAGTCGGTTGCCTCGAGTATCTCCACGAGGGCCAAGTTCTTCATGGTCATCTCGGTCCACATGAGAATCGGATAGAGGAGCGCCTTCAGTCGCGTGTCGAACTCCATCACGGCGCGCAATTCGCGGAACTCTGCGTACGGTATTTGGCGCGTTGGGCTTCCGCTGTACCGGTAGCCCTTGTAGCCGTGAAAGTAGCCCACCTGTGCCAGCGCCTTCTTGTCGCCACTGCCGCCGACTGTGATACCCGCCGAGTTTCTGATGTGGCGCATCAGAGCATTCAGCGTCTTGTAGCTTCCTCTTGGTGCCACTGGCTTGCCCTTCTTCGATCTGGCTAGCGTGCCTACCCAGAATACTCCAGCAA
>JAQIBK010000220.1 GCA_027859125.1 Actinomycetota bacterium
GTCTCGCAGCGTCGGGATGTCGTCAGTCTGTATCTAGCAGGATCCCGAGTCATCGTTCAGGACATCGAGGTTCTTCTGGCCAAGGCGGATCAGGCACTGCAAACCCTTCAGCGCTATCGATCACGCCTCGATGAGGTTCTCGATCGTCTTACCATTCTTGAGTTCGACGACCTGGTGACGATGGGCGATGTGGCCGAGGTGATCGGGCGTTTCGAGATGGTCCAGCGGGTCTCCCGCGAGGTCTCCCACTACATCACTGAGCTTGGGACAGAGGGTCGACTTGTTCTCATGCAGGCCGAGGAGCTCAATGCCACAGTCGATGACAAGTATGCATTGCTCGTTCGCGACTACGCAGCTGAACCAGGCAACCGCAAGGTGGCGGCGCGCCTTCTGGCGATGGGTAACTTGACGCTCGATCAGCTGCTTGAGCCTGCCGAGATAGCGCAGGCGCTTGGCGTTGCGGAGCGGGTGGGTGCAGCGGAGGATCACGTTCGCCCTCGTGGTTTCAGGGTGTTGTCGCGGATCCCGATGCTGCCGAGTACGGTGATCAATCGATTGGTGGAGCGATTCGAGACCATGCCGGGACTTCTGAGGGCCGGAACCGACGAGCTCGATGAGGTGGACGGGGTGGGCGCTCGCCGAGCCACGGCGATCGCCGAGGGACTTGCCCGAATGAGCGCGCACTTGCTGGGCTGACCAACTCTCACCGCTGGTAGACGGCATGAACTGCGCGTCTCTGATGTTGCCGCTGTGCTAGAATCCGGGGCAGATAACAGCGCACAATGTGTGCCTGGCTCACTGGGAGGAGGTGGGGACGCAGGCGGGGACTCCCCGCATACGCGTCACCGCTCATGATCGTTCACATCACCCGGTTCGTACTTGTGACCACCGGGGCGTTGAGCGGGTTCGCTGTCTCTAGGCTCATCGACTGGACCAGCCGAACGGAATTCCCCGAATACAACGTCATATTCGTCTTCATCATCCTCGGGGTATCCATCGGCTATCTGCTCGGCGGAATCGTAGGACGCGAACTGACTGCAGCGTACGCTCGTCTTGAGATTCGACTTGCCGATATCTCGCAATCGGACCTCTTGCTGGCTACGCTCGGGCTGCTCACCGGTCTTCTGGTGTCATTCTTGGCGTTCCAGCCACTGAGGCTGGTCAAGCCTGAGTGGCTCGCTGTGGTGACCTCGATTATCCTCACCCTCATGGCGGCCTACACAGGCATTCGGGTCGCCCTTGTCAAGCGACACGAATTCGCCGCCGCCTTCCCTCGTCTCACGATTCAGGGTCCTTCGAGTGCGAAGCCAGGGCTGGCCAAGTACCTGGACACCAGTGCAGTGATCGACGGTCGATTCGCCGAGCTTGTGAACCTTGGTGTTCTCGAGGGAGAACTCAGAGTACCCAGGTTCGTGCTGGGAGAACTACAGACGCTGGCAGACTCAGCAGACGACATGAAGCGTGCCCGTGGGCGACGAGGTCTGGATCTTCTGAGCCGACTTCGGGAGAACGGTTCAGGGATAGATTCGTACGAGGTCGACTACCCTGATATCCCGGATGTCGATGGCAAGCTGATGCGCCTCGCTATGGAGACAGCTGGGGTGTTGATCACGGTCGACTACAACCTTTCCAAGGTGGCCGCGATACGCGAGATCGGTTACCTCAACCTCAATGATCTTGCTACAGTGCTGCGCCCCGCATTCCTTCCGGGTGAGGGACTTCGTCTTGAGATCGTACGTGTGGGCAAGGAGCCGACCCAGGGTGTGGGCTACCTCGAAGACGGCACAATGGTCGTGGTCCAGGATGGCAGCGATCATGTGGGCTCGCTCGCCGACGCCGAAGTCACCTCCGTGTTGCAGACCTCTGCCGGTCGGATGATCTTTGCGCGGTTCGTATCAGAGGTGGAGGGTGGCGACTAGCGTGAGCGAATCGTCGAATTCCGCATTGGCCGCTGCCGTCGTCGTTGCGGGGGGCACCGGAGAGCGTTTCGGTGATGTGGCAGGCAAACAGCTTGCGGTCGTCGAGGGCGCACCGGTGTTGGCTTACGCGCTTCGAGCGTTCATGGACTGTGAGGTCATATCAGAGATCGTCGTCGTGGTTCATCCTGATCGCGTTTTCGAGTTCACTCGCGCCCTTGCGTCTGCAGGAGTCAATACAGATGATCTGACGATCTCAGCGGGGGGAGAAACTCGACAGCGGTCCGTGGCCAACGGGTTGTCCGCACTTGTGGGCCAGCATGAGGTTGTCGTAGTGCACGACGGTGCCCGTCCCATGGTGACCGTTGAGACGATTACTGCAGCTGTGTCCACTATCGACAGCAAGCGATGCGATGGCGTGGTGGTCGGGCACCCTTCGTTCGACACCTTGAAGCTCGTCGATGGTGACAGGATCACAGATACTCCCGATCGGTCGAGTTACTGGGTCGTGCAGACACCGCAGGCGTTTCGCCTCGAGATGTTGAGGGCTGCTCACGATTCAGCCGAGAATGATGGCTATCTCGGCACCGATGATGCGTCGCTTGTTGAGCGACTTGGCGGTGATGTCCGCGTTCTGGAGGGGCCTCGCGAGAATATCAAGGTCACAGTTCCAGCAGATCTCGGATTCGTCGAGGCCGTTGTGCGTTCTCGCAACAATCAGGGGTGAAGGCATGAGGATCGGTCTTGGATACGACATGCACGCATTCCAGCAGGGTAGGGCGCTGGTGCTTGGTGGCGTCACGATACCCAGTGAGAGCGGACTTGCGGGTCATTCGGATGCAGACGTGCTCGTGCATGCGCTCATGGATGCGCTCCTTGGCGCAATGCGCTCGGGAGACATCGGCGAGCACTTTCCCGACACCGACCCGGCATTCGCGGGCGTGTCGAGTCTAGACCTGCTGGCACACGTCGCTGAGCTGATGATGCGCGAAGGCTGGAAGCTGATCGACGCTGACACCGTTCTGGTGATGGAATCTCCCAAGGTGGCACCATTCCGTGCTGAGATGAGGGCGAACATCGCCTGCCGACTCGGAGTCGACGTCGATCGAATCGGCGTGAAGGCGACCACTACAGAGGGTCTCGACGCCACAGGTCGTGGCGAAGGCGCCGCCGCACACGCAGTCGTCCTTCTGGATCGGGCGTAGTCATGGCAGAGCGTGTACGATTCTCTCCGAGCCCGTCAGGTGTCCTGCATATCGGCGGTGCTCGCACTGCCTTGTTCAACTGGCTGATCGCGCGTGCCAGTGGTGGACAGTTCATCGTTCGCATCGAAGATACCGACGCGACTCGTGCGGATGCCGCTCATGCCGAGGAGATCCTCGACGATCTGGATTGGCTTGGATTGGTGCCCGACGAGTCTCCTCGTGTCGGGGGCGCGCACGCGCCGTATCTGCAATCCGAACGTGCCGCGAGTCACCGCGAGGCTCTGGAGACGCTGCAGCATGAGGGCGCTGTCTATCCTTGCTTCTGCACGGAGCCGGAGCTGGTGGCCCAGCGTGCTCGTGACGCGGAATCGAGTCGCGCGCCTCGGTATTCCGGAACGTGTCGATCCCTGTCATCGACCGATCGGGACGGACGTGTTGCTGCGGGTGAGCCGCACGTCTGGAGATTCGCTGTCCCGGCGGGACGACGCATCACGGTTCATGACCTTATACACGGAGATGTGGGGTTCAACTCGGACGACATGGGTGATTTCGTTCTCATGAGATCAGACGGTACTCCCACGTACGACCTCGCTTGCGTGGCCGACGACATCGACATGCGCATAACTCTGGTGTTGCGCGGAGACGATCATCTGTCCAACACTCCACGGCAGATACTCATTCATGAGGCTTTGGCCGGCTCGGTGCCGGACTTCGCGCACGTGCCGCTAGTGCACGACTCCAAGGGGCGACCGCTGTCGAAGTCATCTGGGGCAGCGGGAATAGGCCAGCTGCGCGAGCAGGGTTATCTGCCAGCTGCAGTGCTGAATCATCTCGCGCTGATCGGCTGGACCGCTCCGGATGGCAGTGAGATTCTCACCCCTGACGAATTGATTCAGGCGTTCGACATCTCGCGTGTATCCAAGTCAGCGGGCTCCCACGATGTGGATCGCCTCAACTGGATCGCCTCGCAGCACATGAGGTCCGCCAACACTGAGAGCTTGGCTGTGGTCGTTGCGCCATTCCTGGCGAATCTGCCTGGCTGGCTCGACAGAGGTGCTGTCGCAGAGGCGCTCAAGAGCGAGGTCAGCACGGGTCAGGAGATGGCAGCAGCAGCTGGATCTCTTGCCGAGCCCGCCCGGCTCGACGCGGAGGCGCACGCGGCGCTGAGCATGCCCGACGCGGGCTCGGGACTCCGAGCGGCAGAGACCGCACTGCTGAATCCCGGCGATGCCTCCATGGGAGCTGCCTTGCGTCGTGAGCTCAAAGCTGCCGGAGTTCCTGCACGTGTGGGTATGCCGGCCATTCGGGCTGCACTGACCGGTCGTGCTCACGGACTGCCTCTCGACACTGTGATGGATCTCCTTGGTGGAGCACGCACGCTCGAGAGGATAAGAGTTGCTCAGGGATTTGACACGCCATCTGGGGTGAAGGGATAGTGGGCGGCATCCGACCTTGCACCGGCGTCCGTTCGTGGTGTTCGCATGAGGAGATCGTCTGATGTTCGCTCACGTCGTAGAGGACATACGCACAGTCAAGGAGCGGGATCCTGCCGCCATCTCGACATTGAGCGTTCTGCTCAACTATCCGGGCCTGCACGCGATCTGGTGGCACAGGGCCGACCATTGGCTCTGGACTCACGGCCACAAAGGATTCTCCAGGTGGCTGAGTCAACAGGTGCGTTTCTTCACAGGCGTCGAGATCCACCCAGGAGCTACGGTGGGCGAACGCTTCTTCATCGACCATGGCATGGGTGTCGTGATCGGCGAGACGTCGGTGATCAAGGACGACGTTACGATCTATCAGGGCGTTACACTGGGTGGTACTGGAAAAGAGCGCGGCAAGCGTCATCCCACCCTCGATGACTGTGTTGTCGTCGGTGTGGGAGCCGCCGTACTTGGGGACATCACCATCGGACGCGGTAGCCGCGTGGGTGGCGGAGCTGTCGTGGTACGCGACGTGCCGCCCAACTGCACAGTCGTTGGCATTCCTGGTCGTGTCGTGGTTCGTGAAGGTGAGCGAGTCGAGGCCATCGATCTTCATCATGAGGATCTTCCAGACCCGGTGATCGAAATGTTCCATTGTATTCAGCGTCGAATGGACAGGCTTGATGCCCGCCTGGCTCAAGATGAGGCGTGGGCGACCGAGCGGGAAGAAGCCACCCCATTCGCCGCGCCGGAGGATTCCGAGTCAAGTACCGACCAGTCGTCGGACGATGGCGCGTCGGCCTCCTGTGATATAGGCTGATTCACGAGGGCGCGCACGTGCGCGACCGGCACATCACCGATACCGACAGCGAGGTCTCGTCATGCGTGTCTACAACACTCTCACGCGTACCAAAGAGGAGTTCGTTCCTCGGCAAGCCGACGCGGTCTCGATGTACGTGTGTGGCCCCACCGTGTACAACCACGTTCACATCGGCAACGCGCGCACCTTCCTGTCGTTCGATGTGATCAGGCGATATCTGGAGTGGCGCGGGTTCGACGTTTCTTTCGTGCGCAACATAACCGATGTCGATGACAAGATCATCAATCGGGCCAATGAGGAGCAGGTGAGCGCCCCAGAGGTCGCGGCCAAGTACACGTCTGCGTTCCATCACGCGATGGAACGTCTTGGAGTGAAGCCTCCCACGCAAGAGCCCTACGCGACGCAGACCATCGGCGAAATGATAGAGATGGTCGAGCGATTGATCGAGAAGGGGAGCGCATATGAGTCGGGCGGAGACGTGTACTTCGCCGTGCGCTCTTTCGACGGATACGGGAAGCTCTCCGGACGTGATGTCGATGACATGCGTTCAGGTGCCCGGGTCGAGGTGGGCGACCTCAAGCGTGACCCGCTGGATTTCGCACTGTGGAAGTCGGCGAAGCCCGGTGAGCCGTCCTGGCCCAGCCCATGGGGCGATGGGCGTCCCGGTTGGCACCTCGAGTGTTCGGTGATGTCGACAGGTCACCTGGGCGAGACGTTCGACATTCACGGGGGTGGGGTCGACCTGGTCTTCCCCCATCATGAGAACGAGATCGCCCAGGCGGAGGCGGACACGGGTGTGCCGTTCGCGCGGTATTGGCTGCACGGTGGCATGCTGCAGGTGAATTCCGAGAAGATGTCCAAGTCATTGGGCAACTTCATGTTGCTCAAAGATGTTCTGGATACGTACCCTGCGTCGACCATCCGCCTGTTCATGCTGCAGACCCACTATCGAAGTCCTCTGGATTACTCCGAGGAACGCCTCGCTTCGGCAGTGACGTCCTATGAGCGCATCGAGACGGCGGTCCGCAATGCTCGAGCGGTGGCAGAGGATCCGGCGACCGACGGAGCGACTCGGGGTTCCACAGCCGAGGAGAGCGCCTTGATCGAGACACTTGCCGCTGCGCCCGAGGACGCAAGGAAGCGTTTCATCGAGGCAATGGACGATGACTTCAATACTGCTGGGGCCATCGCAGTCGTGTTCGACGAGGTCCGCATGATCAACTCATTCGCGGACAGACTCGGCGGAGACCCGAGCATCGGTCACGTTGGTCTGCTCACGGCCATCGTTGACACCGTTCTCGACCTTCTTCGCGTACTGGGAATCACTTTTGCGGAGGGCGAAGATGGTTACCCGATCGAAGTCGTCGATCTTGCTTCTCAGCTTGCGGGATATGCCGGAGGCGATACCCGTGAGGCGGTCGACTCGCTGTTGGCCAGTCGTGAAGCTGCACGCACCGACAAGAACTGGGCTCTTGCAGATGCAGTGCGTGACGGTCTCGCTGGCCTTGGATTCACCGTCGAGGATACCGCCCAGGGCGCACGAGTGATCTATAGGGGGCAGAACTGATGTCTAATGTGATCGAGGGTCGCAATGCCGTGCTGGAGGCGCTACGAAGCGGATCACCGGTTCGGCGGATTCTCATAGCCGAAGGAACCAAGCCCAATCAGGCTATCGAGGAGATCCTCTCGTTGGCCCAGGAAGTGGGCATCTCAGTTCAGAGTGTCGCACGCAAGAAACTCGATGCCCTGAGTGATCGAGGAGCTCATCAGGGAGTGATGGCTGAGGCACCGGAATTCGCATACGCCCTGCTCTCGGATGTGATCGAGCAGTCTGAGGTTGCCAAGCGCAGCTTGATCATCGTTCTGGATCACGTCACGGATCCGGGCAACCTAGGGGCTGTGATTCGCTCAGCCGAGGTCGCCGGAGCCGATGCCGTAGTTATTCCCCGCGATCGATCAGCTGGTGTGGGGCCCGTGGTCTTCAAGTCTTCCGCAGGAGCGGTGGCCCATATCCCGGTCGTTCAAGAGACGAATCTGGTCCGGGCGCTCGATGCATTCAAGGAGGCCGGATACTGGGTCGGCGGGGCTACTGCAGTTGCCGACAGCATGCTCTGGGATGCCCCGATGGACGGTCGGCTGGTTCTGGTCATGGGCGCCGAGGGAACTGGAGTGTCCCGTCTGGTTCTCAAGAACTGCGATTTCACAGTGGCTCTGCCTGTTGCTGGTCAGGTGGATTCGCTCAACGTCGCTCAGGCGACTTCGGTTCTCGCGTTCGAATGGGTTCGTCGCGGTCGCATCGGAGAGTGAGAGAGTTGCGACTGCTTCTCGTGGATGGCTACAATATTCTTCGGGCAGGTGCACTCTACGGTGATCTTGCTGAGCGCGACCTGCAGTCAGCGCGGGTGCGTCTCGTCGACGATCTGGCGGGGGTCACCCAGGGGGAGTACGAGACCGTCATCGTATTCGATGGCGCGGGCAACCCCCATTCCGACGGGGCCGCGCACCATGTCGCCGGGGTGACCGTGATCTTCTCACCGTTCGGTGTCGAGGCTGACGCGATCATCGAGGCGCGAGCGCGACGTGCCCGAGATGTGGGGAGGCGCGTCGTCGTGGCCACCTCCGACGCCACGACTCAGTGGACGGTCTTGGGTGAGGGTGTCACCCGCATGTCGGCCATGGAGCTCACCTCACAGCTCCGAGAGGATACTCAGGAGATGAGAGGTCACTCTCCTTCAGGCAGTCTCAAAGGTACCGTGTCGGAGCGAATCGACAGCGAGGTGAGACGTCGTTTGGACGAGTGGGCGCGAGACTGAACCACGGGCATTCTCTTGCGAGTCCTCGTTTCGTGGTGCATATTCCCCTGTTGGTTTCACGAACAATCAGACTTGTTCAGGCTTATGGTATTTCGTTGACAGTGAACGAACATGCAGGGTAAGTTTCCATGGCAAGCGAAAACCTGTGTCCTGCCGGGGACACTCTTCTCATTGATGTTCGAGGGAAGATTTGGGAGAACGATTGTGATAGCTTGCACAAGGGGGTCTCGTTCAAATGTTGCCTGGAACGATGCGAGGAACCGATCTGGGGCTGGTCCGAGCTGCACAGTCGGGGGATCAGCAGGCGAGCACGGATCTCGTTCGCAAGTATCGAAGCCTTATTCGCTGTAAGGCTCGTTCCTATTTCCTAGTTGGCGCCGATCGCGAAGACGTCATTCAAGAAGGCATGATCGGCCTGTACAAGGCCATTCGTGACTACGATCCATCTCGTCAGGCCAGCTTCCGCTCATTCGCAGAGCTTTGCGTGACGAGACAGATGATCACTGCTGTCAAGACCGCCACCCGCCGCAAGCATGCGCCGTTGAACACCTATGTATCCCTCAGTAGGTCCACGGCTGGCTCAGAGGACGATGGCGAGCGCGTGCTCTCAGACATTCTGGCCGCTCGTGAAGTCTGTGATCCGGCTGAAATCGTCATTTCGGCCTGGGAAGGCGACTTCATTCTGAAGGGGTTCTCAGAGGCGCTGTCAGACTTCGAGGCGCAGGTGCTTCGTCAGTACATGGACGGCGATTCATATCAGGAGATCGCCGAGCGCCTGGGTCGACACGCGAAGTCCGTGGACAACGCGCTTCAGCGGATAAAGCGCAAGATCGAGACGCAGATCTATCGGTGTCGAGCCTGTTAGAAGACGTTCAATCCTGACTATTTCGTACTTCACCGTTGGCGACAGACGTGTGCTGTGAGTACAATAGTGCGCGCTGCCGACGTAGCTCAACGGTAGAGCAACTGCCTTGTAAGCAGTAGGTTGCGGGTTCAATTCCTGTCGTCGGCTCCAGAGCAACAGAACGCCCCGGTCGATCGATCGACCGGGGCGTTGTTGTATTCGTATGAAAGTGCGTCAGGACTTGCGTGTGCGGGGATCGACAGGTGTCAGATCATCAGACCAAAGGATCTCGAACACCTCGACTGGCTCTGCGATGTTCTTGAGTTCGAAAGAGCCGTGCGAGTGGGTCTTGGGAGCGCCCTGGCCGGCGAGATCCTTCACTTCACGTGTGACCAGAACCTGCCCACCGTCTCCCAGATCCATGACCCGAGCCGCCATATTGAGCGCGTTGCCGATGAAGGGTCGACCGCCCTTGTCCAGTACGACCTCACCGGAGGCGATGCCGACGCGTACTGACATCTCGCGCTCCGTAAGGTGCTCTGTGTTGAAGGCAAGAATGGCGCGTTGTATGTCCGCGGCAGCAGTCGTCGCATCCAACGCCGTCTTGAACGACGCAACCAAGCCATCGCCGCCTGTGGACTTGCCCGAGCCCGCATGTCGGGCGATCACCGGCAACAGCAGATCACGGTGCCGCTGGATGGCTTTCGCGGACAGGAAGCTGCCGTCCTCCTCGGTCATCCTGGAGAAGGACTTCATGTCGGTGATCATCACGACCGCTTGGGTCGTGTGCTTGCTGGAGAGCTGATCCTCGGCAGTGGAGATCAGTCGCAGAAGGTCGTCCACGTCCGCGTCCTCCGCTTGCATCGAGGACAGTCCGTTGGTGCGGGGCGCGATTGCTTTTGGCGGTATCGGTGGGAACACGTATTCCCAAATGCCTACGTACGCCAGAGCGACTGCCAGGGACATTCCCGCTGTCAGTCCGAGTGACGGGAGCTCTGCTTCCGAACCCAGAAGAGTCACAGCCACGATGCTGGCGAATGCAGCTGCAGCGATGCCGGAGACTGCGGCGACTAGCCCGAAGACGGTACGCTTGGGATCCTCTATATTTCGTTTCAGCAAGCCGGTGATCGACGCGGCGACAGCCCAGATCAGGGGTTGTGCCAGTAGCATTGGCACGTCATTGACTCCACCAAGAGAGTCGAGCAGGCCACCTGGAGAGAGGCTCTCGACTGCGTGGCCAACCCAGCCGAAGGAGAGGAGTCCGCTGGCTTCGCCGAATGCGAGCATAGCTGGAGACATGCCTCCAGTGACAACAGCGCCGATCGCTCCGTGCCCGGCAATGATGCCTGCTCCTTCGAGAAGCAGGCATGCCAGTAGCGACACTATCGCGCCCTCAGAGGAGCCCAGAAGGTAGCCTGCGATCACCGGAACCGCCCAAATCGGGCCGAGGGCGGCGGCAACGAAGGTGCCTGCTATCAACAGGAACAGCCTGCCGTTCTGTTGAGATAGGTACTGGACGGCAGCAAAGCCGACGACGAGGAATGCCGCGCCCACGATCAGATCCGCAGCGAGCATGGGAATCGCGAGGAGGATGATGGCGGCCAGAACAGCGAGTCCTGTGCTGATGAGAGCCAGGATCCCAACGCCGGCGCCCAGAGCGACGGCGGCACCGGGAGGGTCGAAAGCCATCGCCAAGAGCGCCCAGGAGGTCATCCCGGCGAATATGAAAGCCCTCAGCCACTTGAGGAGGGTGTCGTTCTTTCGTCCAGCGATGCGTCGAGCCATTGTTCCTCCTCGCGTGGTGTGGTTCTCAGATCATCGTCGCGCCTGCGGCCCACACGATCAGTCCATACACGGACATGCAGAGCGCCAGCCCTGTGGCTGTCTCAATCAGGAGCTTCGCTCGCTTCTCGTCCTTTCTCGTGAACGCCAAGATGACACGAGGAAAGAAGGGCAGGAGAAGGAGCTGGGGGGCTACCGATACCGCGAGCGCCAAGCTGAACCCGCGCTCTGCCATGCCGGCAAGACGAGCGGCGTCGAACGGGAGGATCTCGCTCTCCTCGGTGGGTCCCAGAGCTCGGACCGTTTCGAATACCAAGATGGAACCCATGAAGGACACGGCGAACAGGCCGCATATGAAGGCCAGTTGAGCCAGCTCAAGTGAGAACCCCAGCGTGGTCATGTCCGCGATATCGATTCGGGGCTGGGCAAGCGCAGTCAGAAGTGCGAGCGATGACATGTGCATCGCCTGATCGATGAGGAATACACCCAAGCCGCTCATCCTGGTACGTGTTCGAGCGGTGATCGTGACTACCTCGATCAAGAGATGTGCGCTGATCACGAGAAGGATGAGAGACCACAGCGAATAGATATCCTTGTAGAGGATGATGGCAGTGCATATCCCAATGATCGATCCATGGATGAGGAGACCGGCAATACCTCGCCGTTTGGCTGCCACGAGCTTGCCTGGCTGGAGAAGGAAGTCTCCCAGCAGGTGACCGAGGTACAGGTTGAGCAGCAGTGACATACGTCCTCCGCAGCGTGTCGGGCTCCTTGTATATTCTGCATGAAATCGTCGTGCGCGTCTTCTTTGACTTCGAAAGGGCCTTCCAGTGCGGTAGACTGATGCGAAAGGAATCGGTTGGAACGTCGACCGGAGTGTCGATCCAGAGGATGGGGAACGATTATGTCCAAGGAGACTTTTCTTGCGCGCGTGCCGCTGTTTGCCAACTGCACATCCGAGGAGATCACTGCGGTGGCTACGGTTGCGCAGGAGAGCACATTCCAGCCGGGTCAGATTATCGTGACACAGGGAACACCTGGTCAGGCCTTCTACATGATCCTTGGGGGTAGGGTGGAGATTCTGCGCGATGGTTCTTCGCTGGGCGCATTCGGACCCGGCGATTTCTTCGGGGAGATGTCTCTTCTGGACCAGGCGCCACGTTCCGCCACTATTCGAGCCATGGAGCACACCACATGCCTCATGTTGTCGAGCTGGGACTTCAAGAGCCTGTTGGAGAAGTATCCTTCCATCGCCGTCAAGCTACTGGAAGTGCTCAGCCGACGGCTTCGTGTCGCCGATGAGCGCATTGGTCGATAAGGGGCAACAGATGAATCCAAGCGTCGGTGCGCAGCTCCTGCAGGCTGTCTCCAACAGGGTTATTGCGCAGTTTCTGCGTTCGTCGGGTCATCGCGACGTGGTGATCTCCAATCGCGATGGTGATACGTCCGCACCGGTCGACATCACGTGCGACTACGCCGGCAGGCGTCGTCGTATCAAGGTCAAGTCGGATTCGTACTTCGGGGTCGATGCGGTCAAGATCGCTGATCGCAATCTCTCCTTCTATCGTGCCGACATGGACTGCTATGCGTTCGAGTCGATCTCCAACCACATGACGCGAGAACCCGGGTGGATGTTCAACTCCGATGCCGATGATCTCTACTACTTCTACATCGCGCTGTCACAGACGGAGGAGGAGATCGCTGCCCTGCTTTCCGAGCCGGACGCCGTGTTCTTCTCGGAGCTGCTTGTGGATCGCGATCAGCTTCTGATACTCCCCATGGGTGAGACCCGTGGTTGGTTCGAGGCGAACTTCGAGAAGTACACGCCTCGCCCCGTTTCGGTGGGCGAGCACGCAGCCTGGTATCGTCTGATCCCTAGACAGGATATCGACAAGAAGCTCAAAGGCATTAGGGTCGTCGGTTCGGTATTCGCAGATCTGGCTGTGTGACTCCTGGCCACAGGCGCTCAAGAGTCACCATCCAAGTGATTGGGTATGCCCGGCACCGTTGTCGTCGTTGACACTCGCGAATCCAATGCAGTACTATCCGTAGGCCTATCTGGGCTCAGCAACTTGAAAAAAGCACAGAGGTCTATTTTTTTGTGGGGGTGTGCCCGAGTGGCTAAAGGGGACGGGCTGTAAACCCGTTGGCTACGCCTACCTAGGTTCGAATCCTAGCGCCCCCACCACAAGAAAAACTCGGGAGATCGTTCCCGCAACAATGCCCGCATAGCTCAGTGGTAGAGCACTTCCTTGGTAAGGAAGAGGCCACCGGTTCAAGTCCGGTTGCGGGCTCCATACGTCACTCGCTGGAACGACATTTGGAGATCCAGCTAAATGGCGGTGTAGCTCAGCTGGCTAGAGCACACGGTTCATACCCGTGGAGTCACTGGTTCGAGTCCAGTCACCGCTACCAGGCAATACACGTTCAGGGCGAAGTGCCCGAGACGTTCGGCATCTGGATAAATAGATAGTAGGATTCAAGAAACGTGTATGGAGAAGAAACCGAGACGGGCCGCGATCGGTCGTAGAGTGATCGATTCCGTCGAAGTCCCCGAAGGAGGAGACTAATGGCGAAGAAGAAGTTCGAGCGCACCAAGCCGCATGTCAACATCGGTACCATCGGTCACGTCGACCACGGCAAGACCACCCTCACGGCTGCGATCACCAAGACGCTGGCCGAGAAGGGCTACGCTGACTTCACGGCGTTCGTGGACATCGACAAGGCTCCTGAGGAGCGCGAGCGTGGCATCACGATCGCCATCGCCCACGTTGAGTACGAGACGGACAACCGTCACTATGCTCACGTCGACTGCCCCGGTCACGCTGACTACGTCAAGAACATGATCACCGGTGCCGCTCAGATGGACGGCGCTATCCTGGTCGTGTCCGCCGCCGACGGCCCCATGCCCCAGACGCGTGAGCACATCCTGCTCGCCCGCCAGGTCGGCGTGCCGCACATCGTCGTATTCCTGAACAAGGCCGACATGGTCGACGACGAGGAGCTCCTGGAGCTCGTCGAGATGGAAGTCCGCGAGCTGCTCTCCGAGTACGAGTTCCCCGGCGACGACACTCCCGTCATCACCGGTTCCGCACTCAAGGCTCTCGAGTGTCGTTGTGGCGGTGTCGAGTGTGAGGCATGCGGACCGATCGAGAAGCTCTTGGAGGCTGTTGACACTTTCATTCCTCAGCCCGAGCGTGACACCGACAAGCCGTTCCTGATGGCTGTCGAGGACGTATTCACGATCACCGGTCGCGGCACCGTAGCCACCGGTCGTGTGGAGCGTGGAGTCGTCAAGGTCGGCGGAGAGGTCGAGATCGTGGGCATCCGCGACACTCAGAAGACCACCGTCACCGGCGTCGAGATGTTCCGCAAGCTGCTCGATCAGGCTGAGGCCGGCGACAACATCGGTCTGCTCCTGCGTGGCGTGTCCCGCACCGATATCGAGCGCGGCCAGGTCATCTGCAAGCCCGGCAGCATCACCCCGCACACTGAGTTCATGGGCCAGGTCTACATCCTGTCCAAGGAGGAAGGTGGCCGTCACACCCCGTTCTTCGATGGCTATCGTCCGCAGTTCTACTTCCGCACCACCGACGTGACCGGCGTGGCGCACCTGCCCGAAGGCACCGAGATGGTCATGCCCGGCGACAACGTCGAGCTACGCGGTGAGCTGATCGCCCCGATCGCCATGGAGGAGGGCCTGCGCTTCGCTATCCGCGAAGGCGGCCGCACCGTTGGCTCGGGTCGTGT
>JAQIBK010000308.1 GCA_027859125.1 Actinomycetota bacterium
CAGGACGGTGAACGCGCCGAGGAACAGACCCACGACCGGAAAGAACGCGGCCGTGCGCCCCTTTCCGTCACTGCCATCGGACTCTCCCGGAAAAGGCAGAACAGTGAGCAACGTGACCGCACGCCGAATGTCCTCAAGGAGCAAGCTCATCTACGCGTCGCCTTCATCGGACACGCCGGCCTCTTTGAACGTCGCCATACCGGACATCATCCGACAAGCTGCATCGATGATGCCCATCGCAAGCGCACAACCAGTCCCCTCGCCGAGTCTCATATCCAGGTCCAGGACCGGTGCCAGGCCCAGCTCATCGAGCACGATCACGTGACCGGGCTCGACGGAGAGATGCGACGGCAGCACGTAGTGGATCGCTGCGGGGCAGAGCCTGACAGCGGTCAGCGTTGCGACAGTCGAGATGAAGCCATCCGTGACGACACATATCCCCTGCTCGGCAGCTCCCAGCACCACGCCCGCCAGCGCAGCGATCTCAAACCCGCCCACTGCCGCCAGAGTGCCCAAGGCGTCGTCTGGATTGATGTCGTTAGCCTCGAGCGCCTGGCCGATCGCAAGCGCCTTGCGCTGCATTCCCGCGTCATCGACCCCCGTGCCACGCCCTACCACTGCGGCAGGGAACACACGACATAGAACTGAGGTCATCGCCGATGAAGCAGTGGTGTTACCAATGCCCATTTCGCCGGTGCCGATCAAGTTCACACCTTCGGCCACAGCCTCTCGAACCATCTCAACGCCGACGAGGATCGCGCGCGCAGCCTCATCGCGCTCCATGGCAGGACCCTGCGTCATATTCGCGGTGCCGGGGCGGATCTTCTCCTGCCTGACACCCTCCAGACTGGACGTGTCATCGACAACGCCGACATCGACGATATGCAGATCAGCGCCCACCGATGCCGCCAGATGATTGATCGCCGCCCCGCCGGAAACGAAGTTGGCGACCATCTGCCACGTCACTTCCTGCGGAAACGGCGAAACGCCTTCTGCCACGACCCCGTGATCCGCAGCAGCAAGAATGATGGCCTTGCGATCGACTGAGGGTTTGATGTCATGCTGAACGACAGCGACCCGAGCCGCTATCTCCTCGAGCTTGCCAAGACTATTGGGCGGCTTGGTGAGTTGGTCGAGCCGACCCCATGCCTGAGTGATGAAATCGAGATCCGGTTCCCTAATGGAATCGATCATGTTCGCAAGAGTCTCCTGATGAGTCACTCATTTCTCCATTCAGGTCAGGGCCGTTCGGGCCCACTGGATACTCAGTATCAGTCTTCTGTGTTCCAATCGAGATCACGCGCCAGCGGCAATGCTCCCAGGTCGATGCACCTGCCGCAAACCACCAGATAGCTTTCATCGGCATGCTGGGTGAATCGGCTGTTCGCACGGCCAAGGAGATCGCGAAACACTCGCCCGCTCCATGTGGCAGGCACGACACCTGAACCAACCTCGTTGGAGACGACTACCGTGCGACCATCGCGTTCGATGATCGATTCGACGAAAGGAACGATTCGAGCCTCGATCCGCGCCTCAAGACCAGCGGGCGCCACCGCAGAATCGAAAGACTCATCGATACCCGCTGCAACCAGCTCCGACTCCATG
This sequence comes from Actinomycetota bacterium, assembly GCA_027859125.1. Classification (GTDB taxonomy): domain Bacteria; phylum Actinomycetota; class Coriobacteriia; order Anaerosomatales; family UBA3086; genus UBA3086. Next base: position 1,606 of record JAQIBK010000308.1, read on the forward strand.
ACCCGGCCAAGGAATGTGCCGAGACAGTCGAGAACGAGACAGTGGTCAGACTCGATGACCGCCGATAGCGCGCGTTCGTCATGCGCCTCAACGGTGCGCCAACCGGCCGGACGCACGGCCTTGTGCTTAGCGATCCTCTCGGACATCTCATCGTCATCGGCACGCCCGAAAACGATCACAGAGACATCACGTTGCGAACGCGAGGCAAGAGCCTCCGCCGCAGAGGATTTTCCGCTTCTGGCGCCACCTGTTAGAAACACGAGACTCACACGCCCACCCCTGCCTGTGCCCTGATGGCTGCGATTTCCTGCACGGTCAGCGGTCGCGTGCTCCCTTCCGGGAGATCGCCGAGAACAACGGGTCCGAACGAAGCGCGATGCAGGGTGACGACAGGATGACCGATTGCAAGGAACATCCGCTTCACCTGTCGCTTACGTCCCTCACTGAGAACGATCTCAACCACAGTGGAGTTCTGTTTGGAGGATACCCGGCGAACCTCTGCAGGCTTGGTCGGACCGTCCTCGAGTTCGATTCCGTTCGCAAGTGACTCCAGGTCACCAGTGGATGGCGATCCCTTGACAGTGGCAACATACCGCTTCTCCACATGGAACTTTGGATGTAGCACGCGGAAGGCAAGATCTCCGTCGGTCATGAACAGCAGGACGCCAGTGGTGTCCATGTCCAGACGGCCCACAGGGAACAGGCCGGCAGGCTCGCGAGGCATGATATCGGCAACCGTTGGACGACCTTGGGGGTCGTCCATGGTCGTCAGATAGCCGGCCGGCTTGTTGAGAACGAGATACGTGGGTCCGTCATGGAGCTCCACGAGCTTGCCGTCCACAGTGACAACGTCCACTCTGGGGTCCACTTTGGAGCCCAACTGGGACACTGTCTCGCCGTTGACGGCAACGCGGCCCGCAGTCATGAGGTCCTCAGAGCCTCGACGGGACGCAGCACCTGCGCGAGCCAAGAACTTCTGGAGACGCATGGGGACCACACGCTCCCCTGTTCCCTGCTGCTCGTGCGAATCGACCATGGGGTCAGTCGATCTCCTCGACGTCGTCATCGTTAGCGGACGCAGACTCATCACCGAACGAGGTCAACCGTTGTTTGATCGCATTCTCGGTGTCAGGGTCTGGTGCGAACTCCTCCAGCGGAGGAAGCTCACCAAGGTCTTTCAGGCCGAACTTCTCCAAGAATGTGCGAGTTGTTCCATATAGGATCGCATTGCCCTGATCGGCGTCTCTCCCCATATCGCGAACCAAGCCCTTTTCCATGAGCGACGAGACAACGCCTTCGGAGTTGACCCCCCGCACCGCATTGACGCCCTGGCGTGTGACTGGCTGGTGATATGCAACAACGGCCAACGCTTCAAGCGCCGCCTGAGAGAGCCTTCGCGTGTCCCAAGAAAGAACGTACTGCTCGATGAGGTCGTGGTGCGCCGGATGCGTGTAGAAGCGCCAGCCTCCGGCAACCTCTCTGAGCTGGAACCCGCGTTCAGCGGCCACGCTTTCCTCGGCTATCTGGTGAAGTGCGGCACTGATGGACTTCTCGTCCTTCTCCATGACGCGCGCTATCCGAGACACCGAGACGGGTTCATCGGAGACGAACAGCATGGCCTCGACGGCACCTCTGAGTTTGACTGGAACGTTCACGATCTCACTCCACATCATCGTAGTCGGGGGTCCTGCTCGTGAGCACGATCTCGGCGAATACATCGGTTTGGCTCAGCGAGGCCAAACCGCGCTTGTAGAGTTCGAGGATCGCCAAGAATGTGACGACTATCAACTCCGCATTGGGTTGGTCCCCAATGAGTTCCGCGAAACTGATCGATCCTGCACTCTTGAGCGTTCGAGCGACTGAATCGGCATGCTTCTCAAGACTGATGGGCATGGAGGCCACGTGCTCGGCTTCCAGCAGGAAGACTGCGCGTTTGTGCATGAGATCGGCGCAGACCACCGCAAGCCCGCGGAGGGTGACGTCCTCCAGGTAGTCGGGCATGAGACCCAGGAACTCCTGCTCTATGCCCGCCTGACGCGGATGCATGCGGCCGACCGACTCCATACGTGCAGCGAGCTCTGCCGCCACGTTCTTGAACTGCTTGTAGGCGAGCAGGCGCGCGACCAGCAGTTCGCGGGCCTCTTGGGGCGACATGTCGTCGAGCTCGTCGCCAAAGTACTGCTCCTCTTTTGGCAGTAGACTCGCGGCCTTGATCTCCAGCAAGGTCGCTGCAAGGAGAAGGAAGTCGCTCGCCACATCGAGATCCAGCTCACGCATGCGATCGATGTGCTCCAGGTACTGATCTGCAACCTCTGTGATGGAGATGGAGTTCACATCGAGTTTCTGGCGCGACACCAAGTGCAGCAGAAGGTCGAATGGTCCCTCGAAAACGTCTGTCCTTATGCGATAAGACATCGCTATCGCTAGCCCGCGTCGACGTGCATCGATCTGCGAACCTGCCCCATGAGCTCCTCGACCTCCAGGCGAACGCGCTTCGCGCCGTCCTCGAGCACCTTCCAAGCAGCGTCAGGATCCCGGGCAAGTTCCACACGACGTGCGCGAAACTCAGCGAGATAGCCGTTGAGGTCCTCGGCCAGCTTCCGCTTGTGCATGACGCAGCCGCATGACCCTGCTCGACAGCAAGAATCGAACCCTGCGATCACTTCGGCCTCGCCGAAGAGCACGTGGATCTGGTGCAGAGGGCAGATATCGGGATCGCCCGGATCGTCTTTCCGCTTGCGGGCAGGGTCGGTCATCATGCCCATGATCTTCTTCTCGGTCTCCTCGGCGGTCTCGGAGAGATAGATCGCGTTGCCATAGGACTTGGACATCTTGCGGCCATCGGTACCGGGCACGCGGGCGCCCTGCTTGGCGATCATGGCGTCGGGCTCCGGGAGCAAGTCGCCGTATGCGTTGTTGAAGCGGCGCACGACCTCTCGGGTCAGCTCGAGATGTGGAAGCTGATCCTCGCCCACCGGCACGACAACGCCCTTCACGATCGTGATGTCCGCGGCCTGCATGAGCGGGTAGATGAAGAAGCCGACGTTGCCGAGGTCCTTATCAGTGATCTGCTCGCGCTGCTCTTTGTAGCTGGGAACGCGCTCGAGCCAGGTCATGGGCGTGACCATTGAGAGATACATGGTCAGCTCAGCGACCTCGGGCACATCGGACTGGCGATAGATCGTGGCTTTCGCAGGGTCGATCCCCGCAGCGATCCAATCGAGCACCATCTCTTCGGTGTAACGACGGATAGCTGATGTGTCCTGCCAGTCAGAGGTGAGCGCGTGCCAGTCTGCGACGAAGTAGAAGGCTTCGAACTCATCCTGCAGCTCGCGCATGTTCATGAGGTTCCCGAACCAGTGTCCCAGGGTCAATCTTCCGGTGGGTCGATAACCGGTCAGAATACGCTTCTTGGCCATGCTTGGCAGGTCCCCTCGTTGTCGATTTCAGAATACTGAGCAGGTCCGCTGTGCGGACGTTCGTATGATACCGCACCAAGCATGTGCGCGAATCACGAGACTATCCGCCGAGGATGAGCGAGTACAGCGGATCGACCGTGATCGCGAAGTACGCATAGATCGGATCGAAACCCAGTACTCGCGGCGCGAGGAACAGCACGCCGAAAAGGATGATGAATCCGTATCGCTCCCATTTATGGTACGCGATAAGTGCCTTGTCACTGAGAAAGAGCGGCAGTACCCGCGAACCATCGAGCGGAGGGAGCGGAATCAGGTTGAATGCCATGAGAACCAGATTCAGATACACGAAATAGATGAGGGTGACGCCCACACTGTCCATGATGATGCTGTCGAACGAGATGCCGAGGAACATCAGTACCCGCAGCAGCACACCTGCAACGATCGCAAGTACGAGGTTCGTGGCCGGACCTGCCATGCCCGTCAAGAACATTCCTCGGCGATACGTGTCGCCCCGGCTCTCCGTGGTGGGCATCGCATAGATCGCGCTTCCGTCGCCGGTCTTGCGCGCAGCCCGTGGGCGAAACTGCCGAGGATCGATCGGAACGGGCTTGGCATACCCGAAGCCAAAGCCGAACATTGAGAACATCAGCAGCGGCATGAGCACGGTACCGAAAGGATCGACGTGCTTCAGTGGGTTCAATGTGAGTCGGCCACGGTCTTTGGCCGTGGAGTCGCCAAGAAGATACGCCACGTAGCCATGGGAAACCTCGTGAAACACGATCGAGACGATAAGCACAGCGACTGCGATCACAGTCTCAATCAAATTCGAATTCATATCAGGGGTGGTCCTGTTCTAATTGTGGGAAATCCGTCGCGAGGCGAGTCTGCGGAGATTCGCAAGCTCGGCTTCTCGACCGACGGCGCGGCCATCCAAGCGCGCATCGAGTGCTTGGCCGAGTATAGCCGAGAAGAGCTGCGAAGGTTCCAGCCCCAGAGCAACGAGGTCATCACCATTCACGGTGGGCTCGATGTGCGACACCACGTTCACGTAGCGTTCGATTCTCGTTCGGGCTACGCCTGAGGCGATGGAGCACAGCACTATCAGTGCCTCCTCGGGCACTGTCGTCAGTAAACGGTTGAGCCTGCTGTCACGCATTCCTCGGCCATCACTGAGCTGTCGGAGTAGCTTGGGACCGTGTCCGGACACCGACTGTGCGGGCTCACCGTACTCCCTCCCGAACCGCATACGCTTGAGCCATCGCTCGCAGTCCGATCCAGTCGCCCCGGCACACAGCGCTGCTATCAACGTGACACGCAGTCGCGGTGTGCGGGCGAACAGGGATGCCATCTCTTGATACTCGCTCGTCGAAGCTCTCACGGCCGCGATCGCGAAGTCGCGATCCGAGTCGTCGGGCAGCACCTGCTCGAGTGCGCCCAGCTCCTCCAAGCGCGCCAGGATCTCCGAGGGATCCTGCTCATCGATGATGTCCAGTATCTCCTCGCGTATGCGTGCGCCGCTGACCTCATCGAGCATGTTCATCTCCACTGCCCGACTGCAGAGGTCGGAGGATGAGCGATCCATGGTGAACCCATAGCGCTTCTCGAATCTCGCGGCGCGAAGCACGCGCGTGGGGTCCTCGACGAAGGACAGAGAGTGCAACACGCGCAAAGTGCCCCTGCCAAGATCTCGCAATCCGCCGAACGGGTCGGCCACGGCGCCAAAGCAGTCGGGATTGATGCATGCTGCCATGGCGTTGATCGAGAAGTCGCGTCGAAAGAGATCCTGCCTGAGGCTGGAGCGCTCTACGGTGGGCAGAGCGCCGGGCCGCGTGTAGTACTCGGAGCGTGCGCTCGTGACATCCACATGGAACGTCTTGGAGAGGACCAGGACCGCGGTCCCGAACCTACGATGCACCTTCACACGCCCCTGAAGCGCCGCTGCAGCGTGCTGCGCGAACTCGATACCATCTCCCTCGACAACGATGTCTATGTCGAGATTGCGCCGCTTGAGCAGCATGTCCCGAACGAATCCGCCAACGACGTGCGCTCTCAGTCCGGCGTCCTCGGCCGTTCGGCCCAGTTCATGGAGGGTGTTGATGACGTCAGTGGGCAGCTGTGAATCTATTGACTGCAGCAGCAGAGTGCGCGAGTCCTCTCGCACACGCGGACCGCGCCTATCCAGATATCCGCTGCCATGCTCCGCACGCAACAGGTCCTTTCGCGTGACGATGCCGACGATCTCGTCCGCTTCGACAATGGGAATCCGCCCTATTCCCTCCTCGGCGAGCAGTCGTTCCAGTTCCGGGAGATCCGCATCCGGAGCGACAGTGATCACATCGCGGGCCATGAATCCGCGAACCGGGGCGTGTCCAAGGTCATGACGGAGCGCCTTGTCCACGTCCTTGCGCGTCACCATACCGTCGAGAACTCCGGAGTCGAGCACGGGCAACCCGCCGTGACCCCATCGGGCCATTAGCTCACCCGCCTCCTGCATGGTGGTGTTGGGAGAGATGGTGCGCACGGGAGCCGACGCGATGTCATGCGCCCGCAGCGGGGAGCGAACCTCAGCCTGAAGCGCATCCTTGAGCAACTCCAGCACATCGCGAACACCCCGGTTCTTGAACGCCGCGGAAGCAGCCTGTGCGTGCCCCCCACCACCCATTCGTTCCATCACCGTGCCAACATCGACCTCGTGCATGCGACTTCTGGCGACGACCTGGACCCGCTCGCCCATGCGAACGATAGCCACGGCGACTCTGTAGCCCATGTCCTCCACTATGTAGTGAGTCAGAACGCTGGCGGAGTCCACGTACTCCTCGGCCTCCGCAACACCTACTGCGACGCCCTGACCGTTGACATCCCAGACCTCCAGGGTGTCAGTCAGTTGCGCCAGAAGCGTTTCCTGCTCAAGCGACAGCTGCCGACTCAGGAACTGGTTGAGGACCTCTATGTCCGCCCCACTGTTCATGAGCAGGGCTGCGGCCTCCGCGTCGTACGCCGTCGACCCGGGATAGGTGAGCGAGCCGGTGTCCTCGTGAATGCCCAGGAGGAACAGTGTCGCCTCAAGCGGTGTGAGCACGATGCCGCGCCTATGCAGCTCGTGGACCAGTATCGACGTGGTCGCTCCGACCTCTAGACTGCGATCCTCCCCACGGGCGATGTCGCCAGGAGTCGGCGGATGATGGTCGTAGACCACGAGTTCCACGTCTGGATCCAGTGCGTGGGCCCCGAGTTCACCGATCCTGCCCGGGTCGCGCGTGTCGACCATGACCAGGTGATCGATCAGAGAGAGATCGAGTCCTTTCAGATCAACGAAGTCGAGGAACTCCTGGTGCAGGTTGTGGAATGCGCGAACATTGGCATTCTGAGTGCCAAGGTAGACGCCTCGCGCGCCGGGGAACAGTCGAGTAGCCGCGACAGTCGACGCGTATGCGTCGAAATCGGGATTGGCATGACCGACCACGATCTGCACGGTGACTGCGCCCCTTCTTGGTCTAGAGCTCGTGGAACAGTGGCGGCGCAACCACAGGCGTGACGCTCACCCTGAACGCCGAGGAGAGTCGCTCCTGGCCTGCGTCCAGCAAAGCCTCGTTGGCCGCGTACAAGGTTGCGAGTGGAGTGTCCACATGTACGCGATCGCCCACGCGAACAGCGAGCAGCAGGCCTGCGCCAAGGTCGATCTCGTCATCCTTGGTGGCGCGGCCAGCTCCAAGGAGCATCGCCGCGCGTCCCACACCCTCAGCGTCGAATCCGGCCAGATAGCCCTCGTGCCCTACCGTGACCACCCGGGAACACGGTGAGAGAGGCAGCAGCGTCGTGTCGGCGACGATCCTCGGATCCCCGCCCTGCGCCTCGACCCAGCGCTGAAGAACTGCCAGTCCGTGACCTGAGTCGATCGCATCCCTGAGCTTGCCCCTGGCCATACCCTCGTCGCTAGTGACGCCACCCAACATGAGCATGCGCGCGCCAAAAGTCATGCACAGCTCTGTGAGAGCAGCCGGACCCTCTCCTGAAAGCGTCTCGATCGCCTCACGGACCTCGAGCGAGTTGCCCACGGCCATTCCTAGCGGCTGATCCATAT
>JAQIBK010000016.1 GCA_027859125.1 Actinomycetota bacterium
ATCCCGTTCCTGCCGAAGTTCTTGCACTTCACGCATGTCGCCTCGATGATCGCGTTGGGTTTCTCGGGCATGTACATTCGCTTCCCGTTCTTCGACAGTGGACGAATCGGCATGCGATATCTCCACTACGTGGCCATGATCATCGTCACGATCAACCTGGTGTGGCGCCTGTGGTATGCGTTCTTCGCAAAGCGACGCGACTTCAAGGAGTTCGCTCTCACCAAGCAGGACATCGTGACCGCTCCCAAGGTCATTCTGTACTACATCTTCGTGAAGTCCTCCAAGCCGCACCTGGCCAAATACAACGTGATGCAGAAGGCGACGTACACGTTGTTCGCGCCACTGCTCATCGTTCAGGCCTTCACCGGCTTTGCGCTCGTGACCACGCCGCTGATCGCGGGCACAAGCCCGCGCGACTGGTTCGTCGGCTGGTGGCTCGGGGCGCTCGTCGGCTCGACCGACCTTGCGGGCTGGTATGCGCGCATGGTGCACTACGTGGTGAACTGGCTATTCATCATCATCACCACGATTCACGTGTACCTGTCGCTTTCCGAGGACTTCCCGGCGTTCCTGAACTTCTTCGGGCTGTCTGCTTTCGATAGAACCAATAACTCCCCGGTTGAGCACCACGAACATGATGATCACGGACATGAGACAGCCGCGGACACAGTTGGGTATGTCGCCGATCAGGCGATGACCGAGTCCGACTGACGGGAGACGATCGGGACGGTGCTTCTCAGGCGTGCCATAGGCGTCCTTATCGGGACGTTGGTCGTTGCGGTGCTCGTTCCGGGTATCGTGGTGGCCCAGGAATACGACCTGAACTTCACACTGCCCACGGCGGGTAAGTCGGGATGCATGGTCTGTCATGCGGATCCCAACCTTGTTCGCCTGCAAGGTGACCGGTTCGTCTCGTACTGGATCGACGGTGGCGCGCTGGATGAATCGGCGCACGCGGCCGTGAGTTGCACAGGGTGTCATGTGGATTTCGCGTTCAAGGCACCTCACACCGAGGAGTTGGTGGAGTGGCAGCGTACGGCCAAGCTGGCGTGCAAGAACTGCCATCAGGACCAGTTCGATGCATACAGCAACGGAGTACACTCGCTCTCGCTGAAACCTGGTGAGGAGTTGACGGAAGCGGACTACGAGAAGCCGTTGTGTGGCGACTGCCACGGTGACCACGGCATCGATATCCTCACCGACAACCCCGAGGGACGAGCGGCGCTGCACGATCGCGGATACGATGTGTGCGGTAAGTGCCACGAGGACGCCTGGGACAGTTATGATGACTATTATCAAGGTGCGGCATTCAAGCGCGGTGCGCCCGATGCTCCAGCGTGTTGGGACTGTCACGGGTACCATGACATCCTTGCTTCTAGCGATCGGCGGTCACTGGTAAGCGAGCGTTCGCTCGTTCATACCTGCAAGCAATGTCACGCAGATGCGAACGAGGAATACGTTTCATATGCAGGACTTGTGCATGGGACTCAGAATGAGATAGATGCGAACCCTCTTTACAATTTGATATCGAAGGCTCGACAGGGGATCGGTAATCTCCTTGACACGATCCGATCATGGTTCACCTAGGTTTCATGGCCGGTCCGGGACGGGCCGGATAGGGAAGGGGTTGGGCAGATGGCAGGCAAGGCAGGGAGAGGCCCCGGCAGGTTCCTCTCAATCGCAGTCGCGATGTTCGTTTTCGCGACACTGGTTGGATTCGCGGCGCAGGCGAGTGCTGTGGAGATCGGGATCGACGACGAGACATTGACTATTGACGTCGGCGGCGAGGTCTTCTCGGAAAAGTGTGATCCGTGCCATGCGAATATCGCGAACACGGGGAACTACGCTCAGGAGATCATCTTCAGCCATGGCTACCACCAGTTGATCGCTTGCAGTGGTTGCCACACGAGGTTCCCTCATCGTCCGGAGGGCACCGAGCGCCCCACGATGACCGGTTGCTTCGCGTGCCACGGTCTGAACCATGGACCCATGGGATCGCTGGCGACAGGTAAGTGCGAGGACTGTCACAACACGGATCGTGAGCGCATGCGACCCTCGTTCCACACACGTGATTGGGCCGAGGAGCCACACGTGATTCCCGGCGAGACGCGGCTGCAGACGCAGTGCATGATGTGCCACGACCAGGCATCGTGCGACGACTGTCATGAGGATGAGTTCATCGTCTGGGAGCCCGAGGAGGCGTTCGAGTACGACTCCGATGGCGGTTGTCTAGCCTGCCACGGCGACGAGAACCTCACCAAGAACTCCGATGGACGACCGAAGTCATTCCAGGTACTTGGTGTGGATGATTCCGCCCACCGCGAGTTCTCGTGCCAGGCGTGCCACCAGGACTATCGCTATGACAGCAAGATCATGCCCACGCCTCTGTGGCAGATCAACGCCGGCTTTGCCTGCCAGGAGTGTCATGAGTCCGAGGATCCGGAATCCACGGTGGCCGAGGACTACATGAGTTCGATTCACGGAACCGAGATCGCCAAGGGCAACCTCGATTCAGCAACTTGTTCTTCGTGTCACGGCGGTCACTACATCCGCCGTCTCGACACCGAGGCCGCACAGTAGGCACTTCACGCTTCTGCGTATCGTGTGTGCGCTCGCTGTCACGCGGAAGAGTACCGCTCCTATGACGACTACTACCACGGTGCTGCCTACAAGGCCGGCGCTTCCGACTCTCCTGCATGTTGGGACTGTCATGGCTCGCACGCCATTCTGCCCTCGGCAGACGAGGACTCCATGATGGCGGACGAGAACAAAGTGGAGACATGTGGTCAGGAAGGCTGTCATACTGGTTCCGGTGTGTCATTCGTTGAGAACGCTGGAAGCCTCATTCACCAGAAGAACGAGGCCGAGGACAGCAATCCGCTGCGGCAACTGCTCTCAGGGATAAGGAATTGGTTCAGCTAAGACACGGACACATTGCGGTAATCGCTTGGGGGGTGGCGGTCGCGCTTGTCGCGGCCGTCGCCCTCCTCTTCGCTATGCCGCAGCCAGTCGGGGGCGCCGCACAGGATCCGCTCGACCTGACCGGTGACGTGGAAGCGGGCGCGTGCGCGCCTTGCCACTTGCAGATCGGCGCAACCGACACCCCCGGTATCATGTTCAGCCACGGAAACCACCTCGTGGTCAGCTGCGACGCATGTCACTACCGCGCAGCACACGAAGCAGGAGTCACCTTCACACCCACCATGGAGTCTTGTTTCAACTGTCATGGCATCGCACACGGCCCCGAGGGCGAGCTGGCGACCGCTGAGTGCGCAGACTGCCATACTCCGGCATTCAACCTACGGCCAAGGACTCACGGCGAGGATTGGGCCCAGGAGCCCCATGCCGCACGAGCCCGCGCCGACACGAATCAGTGCGCCCTGTGCCACAACGCCCCCACGGACTGCGACGAGTGCCACCAGGAGCTTGGTCTCGATGTCGGGCCTATGCCCAACGTCTATCTGGGTATCCTGCCCGACAAGCTCGAGCGGCCGTCGGTCATGGTCTACCCCGACCGACCCACATCCATGGGACAGTGCCTGTACTGCCACCCCGATATCGACGATTTCCTGCCCGGAGTGGTCATCTTCGAGCACGCGACTCACTTCGAGGAGAACTTCCAGTGCACCGTGTGCCACCCTCAGTTCGGGCATGGCATCGAGCAGGTGCGCAGACCCGACATGTTGTCATGCTATCGCTGCCACGGTCTGACCCACTCAGCTCAGGGTGAGGTCGCGACCGAGGATTGCCTCGCGTGTCATCCTGAGGAGTTCGAACTCAAGCCCGACGATCATACGCTTGCGTTCGAGATGGGGGAGCACAAGGAGCGCGCCACTCGCGAGCCTGTGTACTGTTCCATGTGTCATAAACCCGAGATGTGCGTGGAGTGCCACGCCGGCAAGCGAGAGATGCCGGATGGGAGTGCGCCCCGCAAGATCGTTCCAGAGGATCACATGGACGGGAAATGGATTGGCGACCACGGGCCGCTGTTCCTAGCCCAGGAGGGCGCGTGCGGCTCGTGTCATGATGCTGCATCGTGTACGCGGTGCCACAAGACAGTGATGCCGCATCCGGCCGACTGGCTTTCCGATCACACGCCGGATCCCGGAATCGGGCGCGAGGATTGCAACGTCTGTCACACGAACCGCGACCGGTGCCAGCAGTGTCACCACGATCAGGTGAAGCGCGCGGAGCTCGTTAGAGAGAACTGTGTGCCATGCCATGACATCATGGCGCAGGAGCCCGCAACAGAGATCGGGCACAAGGGTTTCGCAGAGCACGCTGTACATTTCGACGTGGCCGAGAAGACCTCGAACGGCAGGCCGTATCGTTGCGACGACTGTCATGTGTCGTTCGGATCATCGAGTGTCGCCGATAAGGCGGAGGCCCAGCAAGGGCACGACCTGCGACTCTGCTACACGTGTCACGGGGCCCTGGACGTTGAGAATCGTCTAATCGCACCATATCGTGGTGCGGATCTCTGCAGACAGTGCCACAAGGACATCAACATCTAGACATTTTTAGCGCACGAATTGGGTTCAAGAGCCTTGGTTCGGTGTATGCTGGACATTCTGTGGCACAGGGTATGTTCAGAGTGCTGTGCAGCAGTTGGCTCAATCAGTTGACACGATCGGCCGCGACCGTATAGCTTCATGTCTCACAGACGATTGTCGATCATGGTCCCGGCGGGCCGCAATGCATCGAGTGATGGGGTATATCGCCACATATGGAAGAGACTCCGATTCCCGAAGACCAGGTTCCAGAGACTCCCGAGGAGACAGTCGTCTCCGAGGAGGATTCTGTATCTGACGAGGAATCCATTTCAGATGAGTCCACGGAGCTTCAGGACGAAGATGTTGATGTTGACTCCGAGGATGACGCTTCAGCCGAAGCCGTCGAGGATTCCGTAGAGCCCACCGAAGAAACTCCGAAGGTCATTCGCCCCGATCGCACTGATTTCATTCTGAATGCGGTCATCGCGGTGCTCGTTGTGTCGGTTCTCACAGTTGGTGGTCTTCTTGGCTACGACATGTGGTCCGTCAACCAGGCCGAGAAGATCGCGACGCCCGCTGCGCGCGCTATCGAGGGGCTCAAGGATCTGGTCCGCGCCAACCCCGGGAGCGCAGCTGCTCGCGTGCGTCTTGGGGAGGCCATGGCGACCGCAGGCCTTACGAAGCAGGCACTCGAACAGCTCGAGGCGGCCCTCACACTCGACCCGAATCACACGGGCGCGTACGTTGATCTGGGCCTGATCGCTATCGATCAGAGTGAGCTCCTCCAAGCGGAGGGCTACTTCCTCAAGGTCGTTGAGCTCACCGAGGGTGCCGAGTTCGAGGATGTGAACCAGCGTCGCGAGATCGCCCTCTTCTACCTTGGCGAGATAGCCCTCGACGACTCTCGATATGAGGATGCGATCACCTACTTCAAGGGGGCGCTGCGCATACGTCGCGACGCCTCGGACACGTACTATCTCCTTGCACAGGCATATCGTGGCCTTAACGAGTACGACGCCGCGCTCGACCAGCTTCAGACAGCGACGTTGTTCGATCCCAACTACCCCGAGGCACATTTCCTCATTGGCGAGATTCTCATGGCGCAGGATGATGACATCAACGCAGCCATCCACTTCAAGTGGGCGGCTGATCTGGTGCCGGATGCCGATCCACCAGCTGAGGCGTTGGCCGCCATAGGCCCTGCGGAACAATGGCTCGCATCCGGATCTGCGGCTCTGAGCGAAGGAGACACCGACAAGGCGCTGCATGATGCCATCATGGCGACAGTGCTCGATCCGGAGTCGGTAGATGCGCACAAGCTCCACGGAACAGTGCTCGAGGATATCGGTGACGATGCGGCGGCTCTTGAGTCATGGGAGAAAGCGGCCGAATTGGCACCCGAGGATACTGAGATACAGGACACAATCGACCGCCTCGGCGGCGTGTAGTTCACGGAGGAGATGAAGACGTGGCAATGACCAGGCGCAGGAAGCGCAGAATCATAGTGATCATAGTGTTGCTCATTCTTCTTCTTCTCGTTGGAGCGGCGTACATCAACTATCGGTCGACTCGCAGCATCGGGTTCGATCTTCAGCTCAACACGACGGAGACTCTGCTGCCTCCGCAGTACCTCTTCTCGTTCAGCGGTACAGAAGCTGAGCGCATGACGCGTCCACTGGGTGTGCTGGTGAGTGGCGACGAGGTGTTCGTCACCGACTCGGAGCAGGCTAGGATATTCCGTTGCTCCCTTGACGGTGAGCTTCTGGAGACCATGGGTCAGGGTCGCATGGTGACCCCGCTCTATCTCGCAGAGAACCCCTTGGACGGGAACCTCTACATAAGCGACCGTCGTCTGCGCACGATTCTAATCATGTCCAAGGCCGGCGAGTACGTGGGCGAGTTCGATCCCGAGCTGCCCGAAGATGAGTTGGCGCCTTTCGAGACCGGCGACGTGCAGTGGGCTCCCATCGCGCTCGGTTTCGCACCGGATGGATCGCTCTATGTGACTGAGATCCTCAATGGTCATCGACTGTTGATGTTCAACCCTGAGGGCGAGTTCCAGTGGTCCGTGGGTAGTGCCGGTGTAGTGGCCGATGCAGGCGTCGGACCCGAGGTATTCCAGTTCCCCAACGGTGTGAAGGTTCTGGGCGACTCGGTGTACGTCACTGACAGCAACAACCGTCGCATACAGGTGTTCTCGCTCGACGGTGAGTTCGAGCGCTTCATCGAGACCGAGGGTCTGCCTCGAGGGTTCGATTTCCTCAACATGGACACAGAGGACGCTCCTGAGCGTTTCGCGGTGGTTGATACGCTTGCACATGACGCTACGATATGGAATGCGGCTGGAGACAAGGTCCTCAACTTCGGTGAACGCGGAGTGTTGGAGGGGCAGTTCAGCTATCCCAACGACCTATCTGTCTCGAACATCAACTACATGTACATCACCGATACCTCCAACGGTCGCGTGCAGGTATGGGGTTGGCCAGCGGATGCTGCTCCGATTCCCACACCGCAGACGCCAATGGAGTGGCTGTGGTGCCTGTCGCCGCTACTGCTCCTGCTCCTGCCGCTGCTTCTCCGCAAGACGCGCTTCTACGCTACGGCGGACTTCTTGGACACCATGCTCGAGACAGAGCTGGTCAACACGATGCCCAAGAGCAGGCGCGCCTGGATGGTCACCCCGGAGACCTACGAGGTCTATGCGGATCGCCACGAGGGAGATCTGCGTCTGGGCGACATTCTGGAGCCGGCCGAGCATTCGGATTCCGATACCAAGGCGCTCATGGAGCGCTTGGAGCTCACCTACGCCGATGCCAAGATACTGTCCTCGGCGCAGCGGACACGCGTGTTCTGTACCGAGAACCTGGAGCTCCGTCGAGTCGCCAAGCTGCTTGAGATCGACGTTGTGGATCAAGAAGAGTTCCTGGATCGCTTCACCAAGCACGGCCGGGACGGCGTGAATGAGCAGTGAAACGGTGAAAGTTGGACGAACATTAACGATTCTGCTGTTGACGAGTAGGGCTCGCGGTAATACCCTAGTAACAGGGTAATGTAACTACTGTTACAAAGAGTTCTGCACCCTCACATGCCATACATATCAGCACGGGTCGGAGCCGGCACGAAGACCCGCAAGCGAAAAGTACTCCCGCGACCAAATGTCTTGGGCTCTGCGAACTGCCTTGCGAAAGCCACCTCCGATTCGTTCCCGAGGGAACGCGCCATAGGAGGTGGCTTTCT
>JAQIBK010000227.1 GCA_027859125.1 Actinomycetota bacterium
GCGTGAGGCCGAGGCGGAGCAGCCTGAGACGAGCGAATCGGAGGGGGTGACGCCACTGGCGACGGCGCTCTGATACGCTTCAGCCGGAGGGCGATTTACAGAACTTTCGGGACGCAACCTGGCGCAGGTCACGCAGGAGGACTGTGATGCGGTCGCCGCGAAGCTCAACTCACGACCACGGAAGAGACTCGGCTACAAGAACCCGGAGGAGTGCTATGCACGATCGTAGGAAGTCGCTCAGGAAGGCCGTGCGTTGCGATTCATACTTGAACTCAGGCCGACCATCCTCATACGCATCGCAACGCTACCGAGTGCTGGTCGCGGTGAAGTCGAGGCCAGCCGTTTCGGTGCCGTCCCAGAAGTAGCCCGCGACCGTATGTGGTCCGACGCGCGTGACGACGAAGGGGAACGAGCGGGATCGCGTTTGTCCTGGTTCGAGCGTGATGTAGACGGTGGGATACCACGGCGCTGAGTCATGGGTGTCGAAGACGAGAGCGCCGCTCGCATCGGTGACCCTGACGCCTAGGAAATCCGCGACCTCGACCGCCGAGCTCGAGTCGTTGGACATGAAGACCGTCACCGTCTGCGTCTGTTCCACCGCAACGACCAACCCGTCCATTGAGACCCAGGTATTGGGCACATCGGAAGCGGCATCCTCTTCGGTCGATACCGACGCTGACTGAACGGAAGACTCAGTCGCGGCATCATCACCGCAACCACCGAGGGCAAGCATCGACAGCAGGACGCAGGCGAGGAGCAAACGGACGCGTCCCATACGCCTCTTCCCTCGATTCGGCCTAACGTTGTGCGGATGAGCTGCCGGGCGCAGCGCTCCGCCTGCTAGCTAGTCTAGCTTCCGAGCGCCCGAGTCTGCTCCATCCGATGGTTCGGCTGGCCTCACTTGAGCGAGTGGACTCCGCTCCGCCCCACTCCGCTCGTCAGTCAACAATCAGTCCCAGCGCCTCGGGCAGAGAGTCCGCCCAGGTCTCGATCGCCTTCCAGTCACGAAGATCGCTTGGCGGAACGTTCTTCATCGCCGGGTTGGCGTCTGGGAAACGCAGTCTCGTCGGATCCAAGGCGCCTCCGAACACCGTCACGGCGACTGGGGAGAGGCTCTTGTTCTTGTCGAGGCTCTTGTCGAGGTGCTTGCGCGCATCCACGAACTGCTCATCAGTGTCCTCGATGGGGCCCATGCCGAACACCGCAACAGGCATCTCGGACAACGCCTTGCGGTGGCGCGAGAGAAACCGGCGACCCTCACGTATCCGCCTGAAGCAGTAGAGTGCGCCGCCGACGACGCCGGCATCGTAGCCGTCGAGCGAATCGTTGTCACTGGCCGGTCGAACATAGGTCTCGTCGCCCCGCTCGCAGAGTCTCGCGGCTACGGCGTCCGCGACCTCCTGCGTCGAGCCGTACTTCGTCGCGTGAGCCACAAGAACTGAGGCCATCGGTACTCCCATCTCGGCCGTCTCGGCTGCTAGCCCAGCCGAACGTGGAGCGGATGAGCTGCGCGCCGCTCCGCTCTCAGAGTACCGGAACGCAAGGGCGCGTCTGCTCCATCCGCTGGTTCTACGATCCGCTACTGTCTGGCGAGCACGACGTCTATGCCGAAGAGGACCAACTCGAGTTTCGCCTCAGGCAGCACGCCCACGCGCTCAGTCAGTGAGGCCTTGTCCAGCGTGACGACCTGAGAGACGTTGGCCGTGGAGTCCTTGGGAAGACCAGTGACGCTGTCCTCCAGCAACACGTTGCCCGGCGCGTCAGCCCAGCGCAGGTTGCTCGTAAGGGGCACGCATACCACGGTCGAGATCTTGCTGCGGTTGAAGGAGTCGCTTTGCACCACGACCACCGGGCGCCGGTAGCCTGGCTCGGAACCTGCCGGCTCGCCCAGATCGGCCCACCAGACCTCGCCCTGGGCGATCACCATTCGGTCTGCTCGATCGTCCTGAGGGCCGCCCGGCGCGCGAAATCGGTGTCTGCACCCGTCTCCTGCACGACAAGGTCGAGCGATTCGGTGACCCGGTCCGGAGCGTGCTTAGCGACGTACTCGCGCACAGCACGGCTGTAGAGCTCGCTGCGCGACTGACTGAGCCGCCGTGCGAGGTCGTCCGCCTGGGCGAACAGCTCATCAGGTATCGAGATCGCTGTCTTCATACCGCTAGTATAACGCACAGGCCAGAACAGGCAAGAGTGGCCAGCGGATTCGTAGAACGTTGTTGGGATGAGCTGCAACCGCGAAGCGGTTGTCTGCTCGATCCCATTGTTCGATGGGAGCCCTGTCGAGCGCTACCTCACACTGATGACCACGTTGCCGCGCTTGTGCCCCGTGTCGACGTACCTGTGCGCATCGACGATTTCGTCCAGAGCATAGGTTCTGTCGATCACGGGCCGGAGTTCACCCTTAGCGGCCAGCTCGCCGAGCAACACCAGGTCTTCGCGGCGAAGCTTCGGTGTCCCGTCATCTACCGAGATGCAGGCTCCGTCGGGAGCCAGCACTTGGCGGCAGTGCCGGAGAGCCACGGCGCTCTTCCTCTTGCCAACGGCGTCGAAGATGAGGTCGTAGCGCTCCGTCCCGTCTGTGAAGTCCTCGACTGTGTAGTCGACCACTCTCGCAGCTCCGAGAGATGCCACAAGCTCCACGTTCGCAGTGCTGCAGACACCCGTCACCTCAGCGCCGAAATGCCTGGCAAGCTGAACGGCCGACGTGCCCACTGCCCCGGATGCCCCAAAGACAAGGATGCTCTGTCCAGCTCGAACGCCGGCCCTGCGCAGGAAGTGGAGCGCGAGCAGGCCACCGTAGGAAATGGCCGCAGCTTCTTCATCAGTGAGGTTGGCCGGTCGTGGCGCGATGAGCCCGTCCTCTGGCCAGCAGACATACTGCGCATATGTTCCGAAGAGGTGTCGGTTGAAGCCGAACACCCGCTGACCCACTTCGAATTGCGTGGCATCCGGCCCGAGCGAGTCCACCTCCCCGGACAGCACCATGCCGAGCACCGGTTGCCTGGGCCCATTCCAGCCAATCGCGAGTCGCGCCATCATCCGATACGCGGGATTCATCCTGAGCCCCCGCAGATAGCAGTCACTCGAGGTCACGGCCGTTGCCAAGATGCGTATGCGAACCTCGTTCTTCTTGGGAACTGGAGCCGCGAGTTCCTCAAGCCGGAGAACCTCCGGCGGACCGTAGCGCGTGCAGACGACTGCTTGCATCTAGAGTCCCTTCAGCCTACGGATCCGCGTGCAGCTTCTTGTCCGGAGTCGACGACCTTCACACCCTTGACGAGGAGCCACAATGCCAGCCCAGCTTCGGCGACGAAGCTCACGACTAGCCCGGGGTAGGTGATAGCGCGGAAGGCCGGCGCCAGCAGGCCCTGAAGGAACCAGATCATGATGCCTATCCCGTCGAGCATCAGAAGGACGCCCAGCAACCGGGGAAGGGACCTGGACTTGTAGACCAAGTAGCCGAGCGGGAACAACCACGTGCCGAAGAACAGTTGGGCCGTGACCCAGCCCGTCTTGTAGGTGTTGATGGACAGCAACGCCAGCTCCTCCAGCTGTGCCGCCGAGAAGGCTTGCATGCCGCCGGATCCCTGCAACATCGCGGAGACCAGCGACAACATGCTCGCGCCCTGGATGGCGACGCCGACAGCGTTGAGCAGCAAAAAGAGCAACGCCAAGTGCTTGTTGACCGGTCGCAGAAGAACGTAGAGACCCCAGGCGGCCATGAGGAAGAGGAACCCTGATACCAACGCGACGACAAGACCCAGACGGAACGACCACTCGTTCGTGGTGATCGCCTGGTAGACCTGCGGCGCTGTGCCCGGCCCAATATGCCCCAGTAAATTGGCAAGCACGGAAGTCAGGATGAATGCGAGATAGAGCCCACCCGTGATCCTGGCTACCTTGTCCTGTCCCAGGTGATCGGTGATGTTGGGAGACATCCCGGTTCCTCCTTCCGTCGATGAGGCATGCTGACCGCGGTTGGCCACAGTATGCGCCTCTCAGCCCCCTGCGGTACCTTCTCCATCGAACGCTTGGCGGATGAGCTGCCGGGCGCTCGGCTCCGATCCCTGGCCAGTCTAGCTTCCGAGCGCCCGAGTCTGCTCGATCCGCCGGTTCGACCAACCGTGGATCGCTACTGCCCCCGCAAGCAGCAGCGCCGCCGCCAGCCGCTGCGGGAGCGAGTCGAGAGCGCGCTCGAAGATGACCAGGTCCCCGCCGAGCAAGAACGCGATTCCGGCGATGAGGAGCAACACCATGAGAACGCGGTTGAGCGTCCTGATGCGACGCGTCAGCCTGAGGAGCAGCAGGGGCCATGCGAAGACGAGGAAGGCCAGGCCCGAGTACACCAGCCACGATGGTGCTTGCCCGTCTGCACTACCGGAGCCGACGGCATCGAGCGGCATGAGAATGAAGAATCCGATTGTCGTCCACACGATGAGGAGCAGCGGGGCTGCGACGAAGCTGGCCAGGAGGACAAGGAGCCTATGTACGTCGGGCCTGCGACCCAGGGACTGGTCGTCCATGTCGGCATCCCACTCTCACTCACTGCGGTTTGGCCGAACGTTGGGCGGATGAGCTGCCGGGCGCAGCGCTCCGCCTTCAGCCAATGGTACCGTGCGAGCGCCCGATGTCTGCTCAATCCGCTGGTTCGGAGGGCGACTAGCCACCGAGCAGTGTCTCAACCAGCCCCCAGGCGATGAGAATCACGCCAGCGATAATCGCCGCGACAGAGAACCATACTTGCTGCCGGGCGTACTCGGTGCGGAGCTGCTCACGGTCCTCTTCCGTCTTCGCACGAGACCAGGGAGTGATACGAGACGTGGACGCAACCCATAGCCAGGCTTGAGGCTTCCGCGTGAGGTAGATGGTGACACCAGCAGCCAAGGCAATCAGTCCGCCCACGAGCTTCTCGCTCACCAGTCGCGCCTCCCAATGCCAAACGGAATCCGCCGCCCCGCCGAACGTGTTTGCGCTTCAGCTGCGAGGCGCGCGGTGATGCATCCCTGCCTGATTCTACCAACTTGCTCGCCGAGACTGATCGATGCGCTAGTTCGACAGGGCGCGGTCCGCTC
>JAQIBK010000313.1 GCA_027859125.1 Actinomycetota bacterium
TCCGCCGTCCCCCGAAGCCCCGTCTCCGCGGTCGGGCGGGATCGTGAGTCAGCGAGAGCCACCGCCTCGCATGCCGGCCACACCAATGTCCCAGCCGGGTATCACATATCCGGCCCCGACCGTGAACTCGAAGGGCTGTCCGCTGTCGACCGAAGAATCGAACTTGGTGCCGTCTGCGAGCCAACCGGTGTAGTGCACTGTGACAGCCGTACCGGTCGTGGCCTCTGCACCGGTTCCCACGATGAGATCCTCGATCTGCAGTTCGGTGACGTCAGCGACAACCCCGGGGCCATCGCTGGTTGTGACTTCTGGAGCAGACGAGGTGGTGTCCGGTTCCTGGGCGGGCTCATCGGCGCGACCGGAGTACCAGAGCACCGCGATGAGCAAGATGACTATCAGTGCGACTAGCATGAACCGTATGGATCGCTGAGACACGTGGACCTCCATTGAGAAGAGAGAAGAGCGGGAGCGTGAGTCGATGATACCAGTCGCGCCGTGCATAGCTGCCCATCGATAAGTGTGGTCAGGCCTTCCGACGCCGGGAGGTTCCAACCCAATCGACGCTGATCCCGACTTCGTCATGCAGGCGTCCGCTGAGGCGCGCAGTGTGATGCTGGATGTGGCGGATATTGACCAGGTGCTGTTCGATCTTCGGCCGAGACGGGAAGTGCCAGCTGAAACCGGTGTCGGGAGACATGAGATCGAGCGCCTTTATCGCGTCGTTGACCATCGCGTCGCACGCGTCCCAGTACACGAGCAGCTCACTTCTGGAGTACGGTACTCCAGTCTGCGGCGGCCGATGCGGCAGCTCAAGAATCTTGAGGAGATGTTGCGGCCCCGGTATGTCGTCCAGGTCCTGAAGCCCGGTCTGATGATGTTCCCAAGGGGTGAAGCAACTCTCGTCGACCTGTAGATAGAGATGCGTGTAGTACAGCGTGTGATAGGCAACGCGCCAGAACGGCACACCACCTTCTGCGGTGGGCCAGATCTCATTAGGGCACTGCTCGATCGCGCTTCGCAGCATGGAGAGCGTGGCGTGGTACTGGCTTGTGAGAGTAAACCTGAGTAGGGCATCCAATTCGTGCCCAGAGGCGAGCTCTTGGTTCGTCATCACAGGACTCCTTGGGTGGCTCGTCGGTGGGTCATAGCCAGTCGGGCTCTTCTACAGTGCGTTCTCCTTGGATATTGCCCGTGTTCAGCGTAGTGGTCGGCTCGAGCATGAGCACATGGGCTTCGGCTCGCGTCACAGGTCTGTGCTCGACGCCGCGAGGAACGATGAAGAACTCGCCCTCAGACAGCGAGATCGTGCCGTCCTTCATCTCGATGTCCAGCTGCCCCTCGATGACGAGAAATAGCTCATCTTCATTGTCGTGGTGATGCCACACGAAATCGCCCTGGAGCTTGGCCAGCTTCACGTGCTGACCGTTGAGCTCGCCGACGATCTTGGGCTTCCACTGCTCGCTGAACAGCGCGAACTTATCGGCCAGGTTCACTTTCTCCATGGACTGTCTCCTCTCACAGGGCCCACAGTACTTCTCCGGACTGACAATTCGACGACTACAGCTTGCCCACGCGTGTTCCCAGCGAGTGGACCGCTGCCCGGATGCTGTCCGCGCCGACCTTGTCTCGGCAGTGCAGAGCTACGCATGCGCAGGCCAGCGCATCCGAGGCTGCGTCATGGTGCTGCAGCTCGATACCGCAGTGGTCGGACACGGTGGGAAGTTGGTGATTGTGCAGTCCCGGGAACGCTTTGCGCGCCATGCCGCACGTGCACACGTGGTGAGCGGTGGGCAGGGGAATACGGTAGTGCTCGTGGAGTCCCCTGATCACGGAGACGTCGAACGACGCCCAGTGCGCCAGGATGTAGCGATCCTCCAGATATGGCTGGATCTGCGGGTACAGAGCGTCGTATCCCGGAGCATCCTGCGTGTCATGGGGCTCGATCCCGTGAACCCTGATGTTGTGATAGTCGTACCGATTGCCGGGTGGCCGGATCAGCCAATCCCGCTTCTCGACGATCACACCGTTCTCCACCACGACCACCGCCAGCGAGCATGCCGATGAGCGATCCGAGGTTGCAGTCTCGAAGTCCAGTGCGATCCAGGTGTCAGTCGTGTCGGTCACGGTGCTCCAGTCGTTCGTTCAGCGGATCCGTCGTTCGTCGGCTATCTGCCCAAGGTGTAGCGCCGTGCGGCCAAGATGTCCTTGATCGGATAGAGGGTCCCTCGCCACATGATGCCGCCTCGGCGGTGAGCAAGCCATGTCGCGCGCACGAGAGTCGAGGCGAACAACACCGAGCCGATGGGCCACAGGAATGCGGCCGCGGTGCGACCTGTGTTGGTCTTGAGTGCCCGCACATGGAGCGCGGTCACCATCGCGAGCGTCAAGCCGCCGAGGACTCTGAGCCACCCCGGTCCAACAGCAAGGGCGATCAACGACGACCACTCGAGTGCGAGCCACACGATCGTTCCCGCCACGAACAGTGGGAACGGTGTGCCCAGTACGGCTCCGGCGTTCTTCTCGGTACCTCGATAGAAGGCCGCCAGGTCCTCGTAGATCAGCACGCTCGCCGAGCCGCGGCCGTCCAACCCCTCGCTGCGGAAGCCGTTGCGCTTCATCATGACCCCGAGCGACATGTCGTCGGTCGTTTCGAGCTTGAGCCACTCGAACCCCTCGGTTGCATCGAAGGCCTCACGGCGCACCAGGTTGAACGCTCCCGAACCGATCACGGCCTTGGGATTGTCCGAGTCGCGAATCGCCTTGAAATCGAACATGATGCCGAACATGCGCATGAAGACGGCCCAGATGGCCTCGACCCACACGCTGCCCGTTCCGTACTCGGGGATGAGCGCCACGTGGTCGAAGCCCCCGGAGAGTGCATGCGCGATCGCGCGGCGGGTCGTGCCGGGCTCCACGTGCACGTCCGCGTCGCTGAACAGCAGCCACTCGCCGGAGGCTGCCTCCTTGCCCCGCTGGAGCGCGTGCACCTTGCCCAGCCAGCCGACGGGGAGCTCGTCGATGCGCACGGCCACGAGGCGAGGGTCCTCCTCGGCGAGCGCGCGGATGATCTCGCCGGTGGCGTCGGTGGAGCGGTCGTCTATCGCCACGATCTCCAGGTCGGGGTAGTCGTCGGCCAGACGCGAGCGAAGCGCGGGACCGATGCCGCCGGCCTCGTCACGTGCAGGAGCTATCACCGAGACACGGGGCCAGTGGTTCGGCTCGGGCGGGGAGAGCTTGGCGAGAGTGCGCATGCCGCGCTGGTTGCGGACGAAGATGGCTGCCTGGGCGATCCAGACCACGCAGAACAGTGCGATGATCATGCGAAGCGCAGGCAAGTGGTGTCTCCCTATGGGCTTTCGGTGACCGGATCTTGCGGGTGAAGCGTGCGCGTGCCCCAGTACAGTGCGATGAGGTCGTACAGTGCATGCGCGAGCATCACTGCGGCGAGGCTACCAGTGAAATGATACAGGTAGCCGAGCATGAGTCCGAGCACGGTGACGAACACCACGTACGGGCGTGAGATCGCGTGCGTCAGGCCAAAGACCACCGCTGCGAGCACGACTGCGAGGTGCGGATTCGTCCACGTGGCGGCCCACGTTTGAAGCAGCCCCCGAAATAGCGCTTCCTCGCACACTCCAGCCAACACGGACACGATCACGAGATCGATCGTCGGTGAGCCGGCGAACAGGCCGATGAAGAGGTCGAAGTCCTGGCGTATGCGGCGGAAGGGCTTCCATGTGGAGTGAGCCAGTCTGATTGCGATCCAGGATGAGCCCGCGCCCACGATCGCGCCGAGCACGAGGTGGATCGGACGGACTTCCAATGTTGGCCAGAGGTCGGCCCACCACATGATGACTACTGCTATGAGCAGAAGTGCGCCCTCAGTCAGGACTGTCGAGATCAACAGGGCCCGTCGGCTCATGTTTGGCATAGACCCTGCGGATTCAGGGTTTGTGAGTGATGGGGGGCTCATCGGCACGTCTCTCATTCGTCGAGGCGTGGGGCTCCGTGAATCGAGCAACTGACGGTGCTGGAATCAGCTTGATACTCGTATGATCCGCCGCTGAGGCAGACAGGCAGTTCGCTTCTGTAGGACGGTACCAAGTCATCGATCTTCGTCGGTGCGTCACCGGAATCGATAGTGAACATCAGTGCTGCGTTGTGTATCAGGTCCTGATTCTGGCGGCAGACGTTCTCTTCTCGCGCTCCAGTCGCCTCCGCTCTTCCTACGTCCACGGCGTAGAAGGGTTCTCCAAGCCATGCCCCCGTTTCCGGATCCCGCGAGAAGGCGGCGTAGTGATCGGGCCACATGTTCTCACCATCATTCCTGCGGGCGACCAGAACCCCGTAGCTCTCTAGACCTTCGGGAGTCATGCGATCGAACCAGACTCCGGATACCACCGCGTTGGAGCCAGGCTTCAAGGGGCCGTACGCTTCGACGAAGCCTGACACGTCGTAGTTCATATTGGTGCGAGGATCCTTTGGCTGGCCCAGAGCGTGCCGGAAGAACGTCTCTGTCGTCATCCACTCGTCGGAGACAGGCTCGACTGCCTGGTAGGCCCAAGGGGCAAGGGTTCCGACTTCGAAGTAGCGGATGTCGATACGCAGGGTCGGATGTTCGTCCGATTCCATGATGTGACCAGAGATGGTCGAGTCAAGCATGTGGTACCTCGGGTAGGCTTCCTCGGTGAGAGGTTTGATCTCGTTCTGTGTCTGGATGGCCCCGGAGATGCCGCTCCATATACTGAAGCCCACGTAGACGCAGCATGAGAGGGCGATCACTACGATCGCGACGACCAGCCCAATGATCCGGCGCTTGTTCCAGAACCGTCGCTTTCCAGGGGGAAGGTTCATCGGCAGGGGCTCTGCATGCGGTACATGCGCGTGTGCTAGCGGAAGCGGGGCAGTATCTCGCTCCATTCTGGATCCTTCCAACTCGGTTGTGCCTCGTGGGGTCACGCCTAGAAGAATACTGGAATGGTATGATTATCCTCCTTCGGCTGGTAGATGGGGTATTTGGCTGAATGTTCATGTGTTGATTCTGCAGGCTGACTTGGGGGAGGTACATCGTGTTTGATTCGCTGCAGTCGACAATCGACAGTGGGGCACTTCTGATCTTCTACGGAACGCTCTGTCTTGGCGCCGGCATGTGGTTCGTCTTGTCCGTTCTGCTCGGCGATACAGCGGAGGCTGTTGGTGATGCCCTCGATGGCATGGATGGTGATCTTGACGGTGACGGTGACGGGAACGTTCTGTCGATTCGCAATCTCATGCTCTTCTGCATCGGTTTCGGTGGCGCTGGGGCCAGTGCGGTCTCTCTGGGTGCCGGCCTGTGGGTCTCAGTCATCTCAGGTGTCGGCGGAGGCTTTCTTGTTGCAGCTGCAGGTGTGACGATCTTTCGGGTCTTGCGCCGTCAGGAAGCGACAACGAGCTATCACTCCGAGATGTTGGTGGGCTCAGAGGGCACCGTGACCCTGGACGTGAGGCCAAGTGGTCTGCCCGGGGAGATATCCGCGGTGGATAACCGTGGAGCGCAGGTGCGCCTTTCTGCTTCGCCCGCCAAAGGAGTCACTGACACGATGTCAGTTGGAACAGTGGTCATGATCAAGGCGATTCACGGCAGCTCTGCTGTCGTGGCGCCTTTTGATGAGTAGCAGCATTCGATCCAGGTTCGTTGGCTGCTCGTGAATGCAATGAGGACTACCTGATCAAAGAGGGGGAATCAGATGTTCGGCGATATCAATATGAGTGTGTTCGTCATTCCGGGGGTCGTTCTGATCGTACTCCTGGCGCTGTTCGCCATTGTGCGCACGGTCGCCAGGAACTGGATAACGGTCGCCCCGAACATGGTGGCTGTCGTCTTTGGACGGCGCTACGGTGAGCGCGGGTATCGCGTGGTCACAGGCGGTGGTTTCTTCCGTATTCCCATCATCGAGTCGATCCAGTGGGTCGATCTTTCGCTGATCAGCTTCGGGGTTGCGGTCAAGGATGTACCTGACAGCAACGGCGTTCTGGTCAGTGTTGACGGTATCGCCAACGTGAAGATCTCGTCCGAGGAGTCAAAACTGCTCTCCGCTATCGAGCGCTTCCTGAGCCGTCCGACCACGGAGGTCGAACGCGTCGCCAAGGAGAACCTCGAGGCCAACCTGCGCGGCATCGTCGGTACGCTGAGTGTCGAACAGCTCATCGGCGAGCGCGGCGAGTTCATGATGCGCGTCAAGAACGAGGCGGGTGGGGATCTGGGCGCCCTTGGCCTCGACGTGGAGCTTTTCAACATCCAGAACATCACCGACGGTCGTGGATACATCGAGGCACTCGGTCGCAAGCAGACCGCTGAGATCATCAAGAATGCAGAAGTCGGTGAGGCCGAGGCTCAAAGGGAGTCCATGGTTCTTACTGCCGAGGCGATCAAGCAAGGGCAGATAGCCAAGGCCAAGGCCGACGAGCTGGTCTCAACGGCCAGCCGTGAGCGCGACGTCGTCATGGCGCAGAACGCCGGAACGATCCAGGCCGAACAGGCGCGAGTCGAGATTCGCGCTCAGCAGGCCGCAGCCGAGGAGCGCGCGATCCTGAACGAGAAGGACGTCGCCGCCGAACAGGCGC
>JAQIBK010000041.1 GCA_027859125.1 Actinomycetota bacterium
TGTCTGAACCGTGAGCCTCGATGATCTCCTTGGCGATGGCGAGCCCCAGTCCCGTCCCGCCTCCACCCGAGCGCGAACTGTCGGCGCGATAGAAGCGCTCGAACACGCGAGAGATCTCATCGGGCTCGATGCCCGGGCCCTCGTCCGAGACGGCCAGAAGCACTCCGTCCGGGTGCTGCTGGGCGCGCAGGTGGATCGTCGAGCCCGCAGGTGAGTGCTTGAGCGCATTGTCGGTGAAGCTCAGAAGCACCTGTACCACCCTGTCGCGGTCGGCCAGCACTCTGACGTCGGTATCCGGCGCCTCCACGGCGATCGTGACCTCCGACTGTTCTGCGAGTGTGTGCATCACACCGGCCACGTCGCCAAGGAGCTCGACGGCTGTTTCGGGGTTGATCCGCAGTTCGAGGTTGCCCGCTTCGAGTTGCGCGAGCGTCAGGAGGTCCGCCACGAGCCGACCCAGACGGTCGACCTCGGTCTGCATCGTGCCCAGGAAGTCGCTACGCACCTCCGGGTCGTTCTGTGCGCCGTCGATCAGGAGTTCGAGCATTCCTTTGAGTGCGGCGATCGGCGTGCGCATCTCGTGGCTTGCATCGGCGACGAACCGACGCTGGGCGTCTTCAAAACGGTGCCGCTCGGTCACGTCCGCAAGCAGCATCACGGCTCCGTCGATCGTGCCGGTCGGGTCGAGAAGCGGCGTACCGTGCAGCAGGACGACGCTCCGGCCGAACTGGACTGTCTGCGCTGAGCGCTCCCCTGCGAGGCTGCGGTGCACCATGTCCAAGACGTCCGGGTTGTCCGTGATGGTCTCTATCGACACATCGGTGAGGTCGCGGTCGTGCATTCCAAGGAGTCGGGCCGCCTCCGGATTGGCCACTCGGACCATGCTCTGGCTGTCGAGGGACAGCACGCCCTCGGCCATGGATTGGACCACCGCCGCGATCTGCAGCTGGCTTCCCTTGATCGCGCTGAAGGCCTCGCCCAGTTTGGACGCCATGCTGTTGTATGAGACGGCGAGATCCTGGATCTCGCCCGGTACCAGAGTCGTGGAGAGCCTCTGCGCGAAGTCCCCGGCCTCGATCGCTGCCGCTGCCTTGGATAGGGCGCGCAGTCGTCGCGCGAGAATCTCGGAGAAGGCGAATCCCAGGAGTCCGGCCACGATGAGTGAGGTCCAGAACGTCGCCCACAGTCGGTCACGGACCGACTTGAGGATCGATGCGGATTGATCCGCGGAGCTTGCGGTGACCACGATACCCAGTATCGCGTTTCCTCGTCCGACGAGAGGTCGCGCCGCAACGATCCATCCGCCGGTGCGCAGATCGCTCAGTACGTACGATCTCTCCTCGCCCAGTGCGCCGAGTCGGGCGGATTCAAGGACTGCGTCCAGGGGGGCGTTGTCGTGGGCTGACTCCAGCAACTCGCCGTTCTCGTCGTAGATCCAGATGCCGCCGCCGTAGACGTCCCGATACTCGGCGATCACGTCGCGGATCGGACGGGTGCCGTTCGCGCCGAGCGGGAACTCGGGCTCGAGTCGTTGCGCGAAAGCGGATGCGTTGCGCAGCTCGTTCGTCTCGGTCATGTGAGTCAGAGTCGAGTTGAGCCCTGCCGAGATCGATCCGGAGAGGATCAGGATGGCGACGACGATGACTATGATGAACAACTCGGTCTGCCAGAGGCGGATCGAGCTGCTTCTTCGGTCTGACATGCTGCTAGGACTCCCTCAGTCGGTAGCCGTAGCCCCGGACCGTGAGCAGGTACGTCGGATTCTTGTGGTCGTCCTCTATCTTCTCGCGGATGTTGTGAATGTGAACGTCGACCGCGCGTTCATCGCCGACGGGTGACTCGTCCCAGAGCGCCTCGAGGATGGCCTGTCGCGAGAACGCCTGCCCCGGGTGCCTCGCGAGGTGCAGCAGGATGCCGTACTCGGAGGTCGTGAGGTGGATCGGCTGTTCGGCAAGCTTAACCTGTCGGGAGAGCGTGTCGATATGCAGATCGCCTATCTCTATGCAGGCCTTCTCGGCCGGAGCGTTCTCGACTCGCCTCAAGATGGCCTTCACACGGCTCACCAGTTCGCGTGGCGAGAAGGGTTTGGTCACGTAGTCGTCGGCCCCGAACTCGAGACCCAGGATGCGGTCGACCTCGTCCCCGCGCGCGGAGAGCATGATGATCGGGACATCCGATGTGGTGCGAAGGTCTCTGGCGACATCGAGCCCTGACTTGCCCGGGAGCATCACGTCGAGGATGACCAGGTCGGGCTGCACTTGGCCGAACATGAACTCGGCACCGGGGCCGTCCTGTGCCTTGTGGACTTCGTAGCCCGCCTCGGTCAGGGCGTAGTCAACCACTTTGAGGATCGATGTCTCGTCGTCGACGATCAGTATCTTTTTCACGGGCGAACGCTCCTTGTGAGGCCGCAGAACGACTGATCCAAGCATAGTCCAGAACGCCGAGTATTTCGCTAACAAAACCCTAACATGACAACAATGTGCCACGAATGGGCATGGAATGAGTGGTTGATACTGTCAGAACGAACAGCGATGTGGGTAGTGAAACGCCAGTGTCTCGATCACAGGAGTTAGGTATATGAACAGTTGGCTTGTGTTCTTGCAGTCGGCACGACTCAGATCGGGCGTGATGAAGACGCTTGTGTTGGTGGGGGCTCTCGTTCTGCTCTTGCCCACGGCTACCGCATTCGCAGGACGGTCTTCCACGGGCCTTCTTGCCTTCTATCCCTGTACGCAGTGCCATCCGGTGACGATCGGAGCCGATGGCGAGCCCACTGAGCCACTTCCCATAGATCTTGAGAAGCACGAGATCGTGCTCGAGGTCCATGACACCCTGGGAACGGACGAGCGAGCATGTCTTGCGTGTCACGACGATCCAACCCGGAACCCGGGGCAGCTCATACTCCCAGACGGCAGCCTGGTCGAGATCATGGGCGACGTGTCCCGCGTCTGCCAGCGCTGTCACTTTGAGGAGTACTCCGAGTGGCTGGTCGGCATTCACGGCAAGGGCCAGCCCAAATGCTCTGCTGCCGGGTGCCATGATCCGCACACTCCGTCGTGGATCTACATCGCGGCGCTCCCACCGTTCCAAGGAACGGGATTGGAGATTCGCGTGGTCTCGGAACGCGAGCCGTTCGCCCCATTCGCCGGTCCGCCGGTTCCCGCTGCAGTCGAGACGCCACTCTGGCTGACGATCGCCTCAATTGTGGGTGCCTTCATTTCGCTCAGTGCGCTGGGCTATCTCATTCTCGGGAGGTTCAAGCGATGAGCGACAACAAGAAGCTCGATTCGAAGGGCTCGGAAGCGACTGCCCCTGAGGGCTACACCTACTCGAGACGGCGCTTCGTGGAAGGTATCGGCGTGGTCGTCGGCATGGTCGCCCTGGGCACCGTTCCGGCACTGCTGTCCGCTCAGGCTCCACTTGTGGTCGCATCGGGCAACGGGTCCGAGCCCGAGGGCGGCGACGTACTCGACTACATCCTCGAGGAGGATCACGCGGTCAACTATCCCGGCAAGCCGGTGAGCTACGCCGATCCTGCGGGTTCTGAGAAGTGGGCCATGGTGATCGACGTCAAGGCATGCGTAGGGTGCCGCAGGTGCGTCTACGCGTGCGTCGAGGAGAACAACATCGGTCGCAACTCAGGTTTCACCTACATCCAGGTGTTGGAGATGGAGCTGGGCAAAGTCGACATCGAGCACGCGAACCTGGAGTACGAGGAGGCCGGCAGCCCGGACAAGTGGTACATGCCGGTTCAGTGCATGCAGTGCGCGAAGCCCACATGCGTGTACGGATGTCCGGTCATAGCCACGTGGAAAGAGCCGGATGGCATCGTCGTGATCGACTACGACAAGTGCATCGCATGCCGAAACTGTCTCGTGACCTGCCCGTATGACGCACGGCATTTCAACTGGGTCGAGCCTGAGGTGCCCGAGGACGAGCGGAACCCTGACGTTCCGCTCGAGGAGAAAGCGGGCGTGGTCGAAAAGTGCACCTTCTGTATCCAGCGGACCCGGAACGGCGGAACAACCGCCTGCACCGAGGCGTGCCCCGTGGGCGCTCGAACGTTCGGCGATCTCAGCGATCCCGAGAGCGCGGTCTCGATACTGCTCAAGACGCGGCGGGTCTGGCGTCTGAAAGAGGAGTACGGGAACGAACCCATGATCTGGTATGTGGGGTGATATGAGATGGCTCTCGTAACCACACCACGTCCGGGCGTGAAGCGTTTCATCAGTGTTGACTTCGATCTTGGTGCGCTTCGGACCGCAGGAACGCGCTACTGGGCGTTCGTCACCATTCTCCTCGTCGGCCTCACTCTGGGCGGACTGGCGTGGGGCAACGCCATGACGCAAGGCGGGGCCGCCATGGCCATGCGCGATGCGTATCCGTGGGGCCTCTGGTTCACGAACTACATGTACTACGTCGGCCTCGCAGCTGGCGGGCTGGTCGTCTATGCGAGCGTGCACCTGTTCGGCGCCGAGCAGTTCCGCCCGCTCTCGCGTCTCGCGGTGCTGCTCGCGGGCGTGTTCGTGATGATGGCCCTTCTGGGCATCATCACCGACATGGAGCGGCCCTGGCGCGCTGTGTGGATGCTGCTCACGCCCAACCCCACCTCACCGTTCGTCTACACAGGTAGCGCGGCGACCCTCTACATGATCGTCGCTTTCTTTGACCTCTGGCTCCTTTTCACGGGCAAGGGGGGCGAGAAGTTGGCGTTCCGGATGACGCTCATTGCTCTGCCGCTGGCAATCTATATGCACACCACAACAGCGTTCGTTCTCTCCATGAACAAGTCCCGCGAGCTCTGGAACTCCGCGATGATGGTTCCGATCTTCCTCACCTCGGCGACCGCCTCGGGTGTGGCGGTGCTGCTCATTGCAGCGTACATCCTTCAACACTTCGGCATTCTCAAACTGACGGCCAAGATGTTCAGAAGCCTGTCCACGCTGCTCGCGACCGTCATTATCATCGATCTGTTCATGCTCTTCGTGGAGATACTCAGCATCTTCTGGCCCACCTCGGCGAAGCCCGGTCATACGATGAGGTTCTCCGAGTTCCTCACCGGCCGCTATGCGTTCGCGTTCGTGCCGGTGCTGGTGCTGGGCGTCACCGCGTTCATTCTGCTCTCCAGGCGGAGCACTCGGCATCTCCCTCGAGTTCAGATCACTGCGTCCGCTCTCTACGTCATCGCGGTGTTCATGAAGCGCTACTCGCTCATGTCGATGGGCTTCGCGATCAATCCGCTCGGCCAGTATGCACCGCCATACGCGCCGAGTCTGACCGAAGGGCTGTTGGCGATAGGGATCCTGTCACTCGGAATGCTCATCGTCACGGTCTCTGCCAAGGTCCTGCCTCTCGCAGTGCCCGAGGACGAGTACGGGCACGGGGAAGCGCTGGAATCCGGGCGTCTCGAACCCATTGCCGACGGCGCCACTGAGAGCGGGTGAGCCGCTGGTGAGCGCGCGCGAGGTACGGCCCCGTCTCGGGGCTCGCACATATCGCGTTGTTGCCGGGGTGAGTGCGCTGGTCGTGATCGTAGTTGCGATCGCCGTCATCGTGCCCTTGGTCGCGACTGCCACGCCCGAGTTCTTCTCGCGGTATCACCTCCTGGAGAGGAGGTACGTGAACCTTGGGAGCTCGGCGCATGAGGGAATCGGGTGTCGGGCATGCCATGAGACCGATGCGCTCGAGAACGGGTTGGCGCTCTTCGGCGACTTCTACGTGAGCATGGTCACGACTGACGAGACGCCCCGGTACTTCGAGTTCGGGCCTCCCAGCAACGATGCCTGCCTCGCCTGCCACGAGCAGGACTGGAGCACCGAGATCGGCAGGACCGACAAGATCCCGCACCCCGCTCATCGGCGTGTTTCCGAGGAGACCAGGGTGTGCGTCGACTGCCACAAGTGGACGGCGCATCTCGAGACATACCTGGAGAAGCACCAGCAGATGCCTTTCAGCGGCGTGTGCGTGGCGTACGGTTGCCACGTGGGAACCAAGACCTCCGATGAGTGCTTCGACTGCCATCACGTGCTACATCAGGCAAGCGAGGAGTGGCGTACCGAGCACCCCGCGACCGTTGCCAAGGCTGGCGAGAGCATATGCCTCGAAGCTTGCCACAGCGTGCAACAGTGCCAGATGTGTCACACGACCGGTGAGCGTCCGGAGTTCGACGGACTGCCCATCGAGGTCAGCATGAAAGCGATCGAGGAGCTGCACGTTCTGCCGGAGTGGACCGCCGAGTACCACGGGGACCAGGCGATCGAGAACCGTGACAACTGTCTGCTCTGTCACCAGACGACCGGTGAGTGCGACGAGTGTCACCGGGAGCGACCGGCGTTCCACGGCTCCACAGAGACGTGGATAGGGAGACACTCCGATCAGACAGCGGATCTCGAGGATCCCCGGTGCATCGAGTGCCACGAACAGACGTGGTGCGAGGAGTGTCACGATCAGTTCAAGGAGATGGAGTAGCGTGCGCGGCAGGAGACTCATCTGGGTGGCTGCCGTTATCGGACTGCTCTTGGTCGTCGCCGTCACACTGCCGGTGTTCTCCACGCTGCAGCCAGACTACTATCGCCGCTATCCAGCGCTCGTTCTGCGCATGGATCACTGGGAGATCTCCACGCATTCGCGCATCTCCTGCGGTGAGTGCCACGTCGAGCCGGGCG
This sequence comes from Actinomycetota bacterium, assembly GCA_027859125.1. Classification (GTDB taxonomy): domain Bacteria; phylum Actinomycetota; class Coriobacteriia; order Anaerosomatales; family UBA3086; genus UBA3086. Next base: position 6,669 of record JAQIBK010000041.1, read on the forward strand.
TGGGTGGATTCCTCTCCTTCGCAGCCCGGTCGATCCCAGCGTTCTACTCGCAGATGGTGAATGGTCCCGATGACACCAATCTGCTCCAAGCCCCCGGGCGCGATGCGTGCCAGTCGTGTCACACGAGCTATCGTTCGGTCGCGCCGAGCGGGGATCTGCTCATACCGCATCGCGCGCATGTCGAGGTCCTCGACATGGAGTGCGTCGCTTGTCATGAGGACCTCGTTCACTCACTCAACGCCCGTGGCTTCAACAGGCCTGAGATGGAAACGTGCCTGGAGCAGTGCCATGACGGCGATGCGGCGAGCAACGAGTGTGCTGACTGTCATACGCGCAAGCAGATTCCTGAGTCTCACGAAAGCGATCAGTGGCTCACCGTTCACGGAACCAGGGCTGAGGCCGAGGACTGCGGGGCTTGCCATGACTGGACGCCGAGCTACTGCGCGGAATGCCACGAGGAGCGACCCGCATCACACATCGGCAATTGGAAGACGGACCACGCGCCCCACGCCCGCATCCGTGGCGACGGTTGTCTCGTGTGTCATGGCGGTCAGGAGTTCTGCGATGACTGTCACTAGACGTACACGTGTAGGCATAGGTGTCGCAGTGGTCCTGCTCCTGCTCGTCGTTGTGCCGAGCATGATCGCGGCGCGCCCCAGCTTCTTTGACCGCTATCCCGATCTGAGCGATGAGTACGGGCCATGGTCTGAGTCAACACACGTCGAGGCAGGGTGCGAGGGTTGTCACGTGCCCCCCAACGTGCTCAGCCGAACCGTGTATCACATGCGGATGGCCGGGGAGTTCTACCTCTCGATCGTATGGAGCTCTCGCGTACCGAACGTGTTCGATGCACCCGAGAATGAGGCATGCCTAGAGTGTCACAGCGACCTGCGGTCGGTGTCGCCCAAGGGCGATCTCCAGATACCTCATCGGGCGCACGTGACCGTCCTTGAGATGGACTGCATCGAGTGTCACAACTACCTGGTACATCAGGAGAGTCCCGCTGGCGGACACGCCCCGTCCATGACCGAGTGCTTGAGCTGCCACGATGGCGATCGGGCCAAGGACAGCTGTTCGTCGTGCCACACGGAGAAGGCAGCACCTGAGACTCATGCCACGCAAGCGTGGCTGATCGATCATGCCGACTCCGCGGCAGACCCCGAGTGCATCACGTGCCACAAGTGGTCGGACGACTGGTGCGTGGAGTGTCACACTCACCGGCCGGTATCGCACGGTACGGACTGGCGCGCCGTTCACGGTCTGCGCGTCCAGGAGCACCGCAGCTGCGAAGCGTGCCACGAGAGCGAGTTCTGCGTTCGTTGTCACGGGAACGTTCCGGCTCTGAACTTCGATCCTGCGCTGAAGCTCGTTGAGTAGGAGACAGCTGTGGTGAGCGAGTCGACATCGGACGAGCGCGAGACAGAGGCACCGAAGGTCGATGCCGAGGGACAGACGACATCGCGCGTATCGAAACGCAGCAGGTCGCTCCTGGTGGTCGTTGCGGTCGTGGCGGGCGTGATGCTGGCGGCACTGCTGCTCGATCGGGCAACGACTTCGCCGGCACTGTGCGGATCATGTCATGAGATGGAGATGCGCTATCAGAGCTGGGAGCAGTCGGCTCACAACCCGGTGACATGTGTTGAGTGTCACGAGCAGCCTCACCCGTGGTATGCAGTTCCTCAGCGACTCGTTGCGCGCGGCGCATTGCTCATTCGAGACGTCGGAAGCCACCTCTCAGGGGACTACGACGATCCGGTCGATGGTCCCTCGGCCCAAGCGGAGCCGATCGCCGATGAGGTCTGCCTGCAGTGCCATGACGCCAATCGTACGGCGACCTCCGGCTATAGGATCCTCATCGATCATGTCGAGCATGCCAAGCGCAATGGATCGTGCGTCTCGTGTCATATACGCACTGCACACCCCATCGAATCCCGCAGTTGGGCTCTGACCCTGATGGCCAAGTGCTTTGAGTGCCACGGCGACCTGGCGCAGCCGGAGGCATCGAGCGCCTGCGAACTGTGCCATCCGGAGGATTATGAGTTGCTTCCCGCTTCGCACGAGGACCAGGAGTGGGAACTCGAGCACGGTGCCACCTTCGCAGATGACGCGCAGCAGTGTGCGATGTGCCACGACGCGAAGACCTGCGATGACTGTCACGGGATAGAGATGCCCCACCCCGAGGGCTGGGCGAAGGGCAGGACCGGGCATTCGCTCGTGGCTACGGTGGATCGCGCCGTGTGCTCGCGGTGCCACGGAGGTCAGTTGGAGATGTGCACGATGTGCCACCACACTGGCTACGACCCCTCAAAGGGGACGTGGGTGAAGCATCACTTCATTCAGGTCCGGGAGCGCGGAGCCGGGTCGTGCATGGAGACGTGCCACTCACCGCTCTTCTGCGTGACCTGCCACATGCGGTAGGTTGGCGCGACCCTAGTAGTAGAGCTTCAGCACCCAGCCGGCGCTTGAGGCAGCCACGCTCGGGAACGTGGTAGTTCCGCCCACGCCCGCGTCGTCGTCCCACCAGTCAATGCTCACCCAATACGGGGTTGCCGATACCGGAACCACTTCATCATCGATGCCGTCCCATGTGGGGTAGTTGCCGCCGTTGTATCCCGTGGCGACGATCGGCCCCGTCGAGCCCCCCGAGCGGATGACCCAGCTGGCGTCTGAGCCGTCGATGGGGAAGACCGACGGGAATGGGTCGTCACAATCTCCCCAGATCATTCGAATCGTTGCCATCGGTGGGGTGACCGTGAAGTTCACCGTGTGCGAAGTCTCCACGTTGCCCGACCAGTCCTCGGACCAGAACGCGAGCGAATGAGGCTGCGTGTCGGTCACGACATAGGGAACGGAAACCCACGTCCCTGTTTGGGTGGGCGCGCCGTCGAGCTGGAAGTAGGTGGCTTTCACGCCCACCGAGCTGTTGTCGGTCGCAGTCAGCAGGATTCCGGCGCTACCATTGTAGGTCGCTTGCGCGTTCGAGGTCGTGACGGGCGGCGTCGTGTCTGGAGTGACCGTGAAAGTCGCAGTCTTGTGGGCGGTTTCAACGTTGCCGAGCTGGTCGATGGACCAGAACTCGAGTGAGTGTGCCCCGGACGTGGTGATCAGCACGTTTCCGGCCGAGGTGGTTGGACCACCGTTGAGCTCGTAGAAGGTGGTGCCGATGCCAACTTTGCCGCTATCAGTGATTGAGAACTTGATGAATGCTGAACCTGTGTATGTGGCGACGGCGTCCGATGACGTGACGGGAGCGGTGACGTCGCTTGGGCTGAAGAGCGTGTGGCAGTTCACACACTTGTCGTCCGTCGGCCACCAGCTTGAGCCGTGACACACTCCGCAGGGATGCCCGGAGCTGGGCGACCAGGGGTCGTGGGCTTCCGGAGAGTCCGCATGGATCGCCACGTGGCAGCCGCCCTGCTGGCAGGTTCCGTCCCAGGTCCTGAGCGTGTCGTAGGGGCTGGAGTGGCAGACCGTGCACTGCTGAGCGTGAGCCATGAGCAGTTCCGTGGTGTGGCATATGGTGCAGTCAGCGAGAACCGTGTACGGATCGGTCATGTAGTCCTCGGGCACGTCGTGTTGCTGGGGCGCGAATATCACTACGTAGTCGCTGCCCGGCGTCGCATCGTGTACGAGTGAGTGGCAGTTCAGGCAGAGGCTGTGGGGCTCAGCCGGCTCGGGTGCACGGACGAGCAAGTTCGCGTTGTCGCTCTCGTGGGGGAACACGCCGAAACGGGGGTTGTCCGTGGCGATCGATCCGTCAGGCTGTGTCACCTGGAACTCCTGGCTGGCGCCCGTGAGCGTGGGATTGGTCTCTCGGGCGGACGGTCCCACATCGCGGGCGTCTTCATGGCATTGCTGGCACAGCGGAGGGGAGCCCTCCTGCAGTGCGGTCTTCTGAGTGGGCTCGCTGAGTGTGGGACCCGGCATAACGTAGCCATGGTTGCTCTGCCCGAGACCTCCCAGGGTCGTCAGAATCGATCCCACTCCGGTCACAACGGGCAGTTCATCATAGGAGTAGGAATCGTCCTGCATGACCGGATGGTCCTGCATCGCGCCCGACTCGGGTGTATGCTGATTTGTTCGGCCCGAGTGGCATGTGGCGCACCAACCGGCACCGTACACCGTGGCAGTTGTCTCCGATCCGGTCGGCGCCTGCCTGAGCAGCCGGTTGGTCTTCACGTTGTAGGCAGTGTCGCTTGCTACGGTTGACCTGAGACGGTCGCCCGTGAACGGTTCGATCGTGAGCGAATCGTGCGGTGCGTGGCAGTCGCTGCAGGTGAGCGTTCCTCCGGGGCCCATGAACGAGCCCGTCAGGGTCCCTCCACCCGCGTCGCCACCCGGGATCGAGTTGGTCTGCTCGATTCGGTGTGCGGACGCAGGGTCGATGCCTGTTCGAGCCAGAATGACCCCGTAGACGGCTGTGCCGGCGGTTCCGTCGTGGCACGACTCGCACGTGTTCTTGACGGTCTCACCGGGGAGAAGCTTCGATCCGGCGTCCGGGGCGTTGTGGAGCGAGTGACAGGTTTGACACTTGTTCGTGCCGGTGGTGTATCCGCCGTGAGGGCCCTTTCGGACGGCGGCAAGAAGGTCGGGATCCGATCCCGGATTCAGTATGTCCTGCTCGGATGCTCCATGGCAGTCGATGCACTCGGTGCGCGGCTCGTCTCCGGAGTAGCCCACGAGCTCGTTGGGGTATGCGAAAGCGACACTCGCGGCTGCAAGAACAATGCACGTCGTGAGCGTGATGAGGATTCCAAATCTGGCGAGCCTTGCTGCCACGGTGCATCCGTTTCATGACTCGACTGAACTCCAGGGGAGAGCAGTATCAGCGCGAGGGGATGTCAAGCATACGTAGGCACATATTATGCCCGTTGTGACGAATCGAAGAAAGGACGGTACGAACGGCGGCGATATTCGATCAGAGAACAGCCTGAATCACTTGACGTCCTCGGGCGGCGTGTATATAGTTCGCTAGGCTAACTATTAGGAGGGCGAACTATGTGTTCCTTTGATTCCGATGAGTCCCGGCGCACCACCCCACCCGATTCGGCGTCTGAGCCGCAGCGAGAACGCGTTGCACGTCAGACCGCCCGTACCGTTCCATGGGTCATGGGCACCTTGGCCGCTGGCGTGCGCGAGCAGGGGGAGGGGCTTCACCCCGCTCAGCTCAAACTGTTGATGACTATGCACCACGGCACTTCCACGCCCAGCGAGCTTGCTGAGATTATGCAAGTCTCGATGCCCACCATATCCAAGACGCTCGACGTTCTAGAGCGCAGAGGCCTGGTCCAGCGCACTGCCGACGAGACCGATCGTCGCCGCGTGAGACTTGCTATGACCGAAGAGGGCCGCACGACTCTCAGCCGCGTCTTTGACCGAGGAATCGAGCAGCTCTCGACCGTTCTTTCGTCGGCCACACCTGAGGAACTTGAGCGAATCGAACAGGGTATGAAGAGCCTTCGCGACGTGTTCGCCCGCGTTCATCCCGACCACCACGGCCATCAGTTCGGGCGACACGCGCAAGGAAGTGACTCGAAGCAATGATCAGAATCCTGACGACCTATCTGAAGCCCTACTGGAAGCAGCTCATCTTCATCATGGTGCTGCTGCTGCTCCAGGCGATCGCGAACCTCTATCTGCCGGATCTCAACGCCGACATCATCAACAACGGAGTGGCCAAGGGTGACACCGACTACATCGCCCGCACTGGCGTACTCATGCTGACTGTGACTCTGGCGTTGGGCGTGGTGTCGATCATCTCTGTGTACTGGGGATCGAAGACCGCCATGGGCTTTGGGCGCGACGTCCGCCACGCGGTCTTTCGTCGGGTTCAGGACTTCTCGCTCGCGGAGATCAACGTGTTCGGTGCACCGTCGCTGATCACTCGCAACACCAATGACGTGCAGCAGGTGCAGATGATGGTGCTCCTTGCACTGAACGTGATGGTCACTGCGCCGTTCATGGCTATCGGCGGCGTCATCATGGCGTTGCGACAGGATGTTCCGCTCACGGGTCTGCTCGCCGTGATCCTGCCTATCATGGCCATCTTCATCGGCACGGTGCTGCGCGCTGCGCTTCCGCTGTTCAAGGAGATGCAGGTGCGCGTCGACCGCGTGAATCAGGTCATGCGCGAGAAGCTCTCCGGTATCCGAGTCATTCGCGCCTTCGTGCGCAGTGATTTTGAGGAAGCCCGTTTCGCCGTCGCCAACGAGGAGCTCTACGACACCTCGCTTCGGGTGGCGCGCCTGTTCGCGGTTATGATGCCGTCGCTCATGGCGATCTTCAACCTCTCGCTCGTTGCCGCCATGTGGTTCGGCGGTCTGCGCATTGAGAGCGGGGCCATGCCCATCGGCAACCTCACGGCGTTCCTCACCTACATCATGCAGATACTCATGTCGGTCATGATGGCGACGATCATGTTCGTCATGGTTCCCCGTGCGGCAGCGTCCGCTGAGCGCATCAACGAGGTGCTCGAGGTCGAGCCGGAGATCTCTGATCCTGAGGTACCCGCCAAGGAGACCGGATCACGCGGTTTCATCGAATTCGACAGTGTGGAGTTCCGCTACCCCGGTGCCGAGGATCCCGTCGTGTGCAACGTGTCGTTCACTGCAGGACCCGGACAGATCACGGCGATCGTTGGCAGTACCGGCAGCGGCAAATCAACGCTCATCAACCTGATCCCGCGCTTCTACGACGTGACAGGCGGTCGGATCCTGGTCGACGGGATCGACGTGCGCGAGCTTGCGCAGGAGCGTCTGTGGCAGAAGATCGGGTTCATCCCTCAGAAGGCGTTCCTGTTCCAAGGAACCGTGGCGAGCAACGTGCGCTACGGCAAGGACGACGCCACAGACGATGAGATCTGGCGCGCACTCGAGGTCGCTCAGGGACGCGAGTTCGTCTCCGAGATGACCGATCGTCTTGAGGCGCCGATCACGCAGGGCGGATCGAACGTCTCCGGTGGTCAACGGCAGAGGCTCGCCATCGCGCGCGCATTGGTCAAGCGACCCGAGATCTACGTGTTCGACGACAGCTTCTCGGCACTCGACTTCGCTACTGACGCACGGCTGCGTTCCGCACTCAAGAAGGGCATCACCGACACGACCGTGCTCATCGTCGCCCAGCGCGTCAGCACGATCATGCACGCCGACAACATCATCGTTCTCGACAAGGGCACGGTGGTCGGCACGGGCACGCATGACGAGCTTCTCGGCACGTGCGAGACGTATCGCGAAATCGTCAACTCGCAACTCACCGAGGAGGAGATCGCATCATGAGCGATCACACGAACGACACCAAGCCCGCAGGCGGTCCCGGGCGTGGTCCCGGGCGCGGACCCGGCATGGGCTTCGGGCCGGGGGGTCATGGCATGGCCCCGGCTGCCAAGAGCAAGGACTTCAAGGGTTCGCTCAAGCGTCTGGGCGGCTACCTGAAGCCCTACCAGTTGACGCTCGTGTTCATCATCGTGCTGGCTGTGATCAGCGTGAGCTTCAGTATCGTCGGGCCCAAGATATTGGGCGAGGCGACCAACGTTCTCTTTGAGGGCGTCATAAGCCAGCAGTTGCCCGAAGGGGTGAGTCCGGACCAGGCGATCGCAGGGCTGCGGGCACAAGGCCAAGACCAACTCGCGGAGATGCTCTCGAGCATGGATCTGACTCCCGGTCAGGGTGTGGACTTCGATGCCATCGCCACGTTGCTCATATGGCTCGCCGGCGTCTATCTGCTGAGCGCAATCTTTGGTTGGCTTCAGCACTACCTGATGGCAGACGTTGCGCAGAGCACCGTCTACCGCTTGCGCGAGGAGGTCGACCAGAAGCTCGCACGACTGCCCCTCAAGTACTTCGACGACAACTCGCGCGGAGACACGCTCAGTCGCGTGACGAACGACATCGACAACATCTCCAGCACGCTCTCGCAAAGCGCCACTCAGATCATCACCGCCGTTCTCACCATCATCGGTGTGCTCGGCATGATGTTCTGGATCAGCCCGCTGCTCGCGCTGATCTCGCTGCTCGTGATCCCGGCGAGCCTGGTCGTCACGATGTTCATCGCCAAGCGCTCGCAGAAGCAGTTCGCTGCCCAGTGGGAGAAGACGGGCACACTCAACTCGCACATCGAGGAGATGTTCACCGGCCACGGCGTGGTTAAGGTGTTCGGGCATCAGGAGGAGGCCATCGAGGTCTTCGATGTCGAGAACGAGAGTCTCTACGAGGCGAGTTTCAAAGCGCAGTTCATCTCGGGCACGATCATGCCAACGCTGAGCTTCCTGAACAACCTCAACTACGTGGGCGTCGCCGTCATAGGTGGCTTCCGCGTCGCCAGCGGCACGTTGTCGCTAGGAGACGTGCAGGCGTTCATCCAGTACTCGCGCCAGTTCACGCAGCCGATCATCCAGACAGCGAGCATAGCCAACACGCTGCAGTCAACGGTCGCCTCGGCCGAGCGTGTCTTCGAGCTGCTCGATGCCGGCGAAGAACTTCCCGATACCGATACGCCTCAAGTGCTTGAGAAGGCCGAGGGCCACGTCGAGTTCAACAAGGTCTCGTTCCGCTACAAGGAGGACACTCCTCTGATCGAGGATCTCGATCTTGAGGCGAAGCCCGGTCAGACTGTCGCCATCGTCGGTCCCACAGGCGCCGGCAAGACCACGCTGGTGAACCTTCTCATGCGTTTCTACGAGATCGACGAAGGCGCGATTCTGGTCGACGGAATCGACATCCGTGACATGACGCGCAACAACCTGCGCAGGACGTTCGGAATGGTCCTCCAGGACACGTGGCTGTTCAAGGGCACGATCCGCGACAATCTCGCATACGGGCGTGAGGATGCGACGGACGAGGAGATCGAGGCCGCTTCACGCATGGCGCATGTCGCCCACTTCGTGCGCACGTTGCCCGAGGGCTACGAGACCGAGCTCAACGACGAGAGCTCGAACATCTCCCAGGGTCAGCGCCAGCTGCTCACAATCGCTCGCGCGTTCCTGGCCGATCCCCGCATCCTTATTCTCGATGAGGCCACGAGTTCGGTCGACACGCGCACTGAGGCTCTCATTCAGAAGGCTATGACGTCGCTCATGAAGAACCGCACCAGTTTCGTGATCGCGCACAGGCTCTCAA